>NZ_KV818066.1:66392-66959 GCF_001814835.1 Streptococcus sp. HMSC072D07 | reverse complement strand
GCTTCGCTACCTGCTTTTTCAGAGATAGTGTAAGTGTGCTCTCCAGCTTCTTTGTACTCGATACCTTCGAAAGCAACAGTACCGTCTGCAGCATTCTTAGCTGTTGCGACTACTTTGTCACCTTCTTTAAGTTCAAACTCATATTTACCAGCTTCTAGAGCTTTACCATTCAAGACTTTAGTAGCCGTGATCGTTGCACTTGTTGTAGCTGCTTTATAAGTGTTGGTGAAGGTTGGGTTGTTGTTAGTTGCAGTTGCAACAAGTTGGCCTTGGCCGTTATCTGTAACTGCTACCTTAACTTCGTGTTTAGCAGTGTCGTATGTCACACCTTTTTCACTACCTGCTTTTTCAGAGATAGTGTAAGTGTGGTTGTCTGCAGCATCATAGCTGATCACTGGGAAAGTAACAGTACCGTCTGCAGCATTTTTAGCTGTTCCGATTACTTCGTCACCTTCTTTAAGTTCAAACTCATATTTGTCAGCTTCTAGAGCTTTACCATCCAAGACTTTCTTAGCTGTGATAGTTGCTGTTGTTTTAGCTGCTTTATAAGTGTTGGTGAAGGTTGGG
>NZ_KV818066.1:65839-66292 GCF_001814835.1 Streptococcus sp. HMSC072D07 | reverse complement strand
TGTCACACCTTTTTCACTACCTGCTTTTTCAGTGATAGTGTATGTGTGGTTGCCTACTGCTGCGTACTTGATATCTTCGAAAGTAACAGTACCATCTGCTGCGTTTGTCGCTGTTGCGACTACTTTGTCACCTTCTTTAAGTTCAAACTCATATTTACCTGCTTCAAGAGCTTTACCATCCAAGACTTTAGTAGCCGTGATAGTAGCACTTGTTGTAGCTGCTTTATAAGTGTTGGTGAAGGTTGGGTTGTTACCTGTAACAGCTGCAACAAGTTGACCTTGGCCGTTATCTGTAACTTTTACCTTAACTTCGTGTTTAGCAGTATCGTATGTCACACCTTTTTCGCTACCTGCTTTTTCAGTGATAGTGTAAGTGTATTCACCTGCTGTTTCTAACTCAATTTCTTTGAAAGTAACGGTGCCGTCTGCAGCGTTTTTAGCTGTCGCAACGAC
>NZ_KV818066.1:56925-65739 GCF_001814835.1 Streptococcus sp. HMSC072D07 | reverse complement strand
TGCAGCGTTTTTAGCTGTCGCAACGACTTTGTTGCCTTCTTTAAGTTCAAACTCATATTTGTCTGCTTCAAGCGCTTTACCATTCAAGACTTTAGTAGCTGTGATGGTAGCTTTTGCTGGTTTAGCTTTATAAACGTTCGTGAAAGTAAGGTTGTCTGCGCCTGTTGCAGTTGCAACAAGTTGACCTTGGCCGTTATCTTTAACGACTACTGTTACTTCATAAGCATTTGGATCGTATTCAACTCCGGCTACATCACCTGCTTTTTCAGAGATAGTGAATGTACGAGTTTCTTCTTTTGTGAAGGTAAGTTCTGGGAATTGAATCTTACCGTTTGCATCGTTTGAAACAGTGTGGAGAACTGTTCCGTTTTCTTTCAACTCAAATTCAAATTGGCCAGCCTCGATAGCTTTACCGTTCAAGACTTTCTTAGCTTCAAGTTGAAGTTTTGCTTCTTTAGCAGCGTATGTGTTTGTAAATTCTTTCTTAGAATCTTTATATTTAACACTTGCAATCTTTTGACCATACACGTTTGCTACAGTAACTTCTGCTTCAAGTACTGAATCATCGTATGTATAGCCAGGTTTGTTGTCATTTACTTCTTTAATTTGGTATTTGAATGTACCTTCATTAGAGAATTTAACTGCTGGGAATTTAACATTTCCTTCAGCATCGTTTTTAGCTTCAGTTACAGAACCATCTGGAGCAATCAATTGGAAAGTAAATGCATCTGCCTCAAGAGTTTTTCCTTCAAGTTTTTTCTTAACTTGGAATTCAACCTCATCAGACTTCGCACCTGAACCGATACCTTCTGTAGTTGTCAAAGCAGCAAATCCATGAACATCAAATGTTTCTTGATCGGTTATCGCTTTTACATCGTTAAATGCTTTTTTAGTTGCATTGTCAACTGGAGCAGTTAGACGAGTTTTATATAGGATATAGAGACCTTGTCCGTCCATTGTGCCATCACCGTTTGGAGTGATGGTAAAGTGATTTCCATCAACAACGTTGATATGGGCAGCTTCTAGTCTTGGACGAGCTTCAGCTTTGTTCCACTCAGTAAAGTAGTAACCAGTAATTTCACTTGCAAGAACTTGTCCTTCTGGAATAGTATCTTCGAGTTTAACCCCTGTGTAAGATTTTGCATAGCGGTTAACACGGATACGCCAGTTTACGTAGTTCGGGTCGTCTGAGTCTTGAACTCCCCATTTAGTAAATCCAGTTGGGTCATCATCTGGGACGATACGAGTCAAAGTGTAAACTTGGTCACCTGGGATATTAATTTGATAAGGAGTGTTTAGTTTAACACTATCTGCCCAAACGACTGTAAACAGGGCAGTAATCTCCTTGTTCTCTGACAAATTAGCAAAGTAAGCAGCATTTGTCACTTTGACAGTAGCTGTGTTATCTGCTTTACTAGTTGTCAATTCAGCAATAGTTGTTTGCCCATCTGGTGCTTTCAATTCCGTAGTAGAATCTTTTTCAATTTTAAATTCGTTTGGAACATGATACACCATGTAATCCCCATCTTTGAGGGTTACATCATTTGGGAAACTATAAGTTGGTTGAAGATAGAATTTACCTTCCCCGTACTTAGCGCCATCAACAAGTTTGTTATTGTTGATTTTTGAAACAGTTTTCATTGTGTAACTGCTCGCTGGTAGTTCCTCCGCTTGAACAACTGTGCTAACTTTGAGTGCAGGCAAAAAGACCGACACAACCAGTAGCAAGGCCATCAAGCCATGAAAGAGTTTACTAGTTCTCTTTTTCACCACATTATCCTCCTTATTGTCTATAATGGTTCAATTATATTATACAGTTCCATTACAAAATGTCAACTAAAATTTAATTATTTTTATATTAACTTACCATTTCTTTAAATATTAAGCCTAATCATGCATGTTCATCAGCTTTGAAACAATTAAATCCAAGCAAGGATTTCGCTTGTATTTAATATATACTAATTTCCTAAAAGGCTACGTATTTAATCCCAATTCTGCTAATATTTGCCGTTTGTAGGCAATTTTTTGGACTTCCTTGTCTTCGTTCTGGGGCCAATCTAGTTTGACTTCAGAGACAATCTGTCCAGGACGATTTTTCAAGATATAGATGCGGTCGCTGAGATTGAGGGCCTCTTCGATACTATGCGTGATGATGAGGGTCGTCAGCTGTAGCTGTTTGTGAATCTCCAGATACCAAGAGTGGAGTTCCATCTTGGTCATCTCATCCAAGGCACTAAAGGCTTCGTCAAGAAGAAAGAGCTTGTGCCCAAAAAGATAGGTCCGGAGCAAGGCTACACGCTGACGCATCCCTCCACTGAGTTCGTGAGGATACTTATCCCGTACAGCTGTCAACTGGAAGGTCGCAAGGATCTCATCCGCTCGGGCAATGGCCTCCGCCTTATCCACCTTTTGAATCAAGAGGGGCAAGATGATATTGCCAAGCACCGTCTTGTGCTCCAAGAGGAGATCCTTTTGCAGCATATAACTCACGCGCCCCTTAGGATTTTCCTCGCCATCAAGGACAATTCTCCCCGACTGGACTTTTAAAATCCCAGCGATTAGGTTAAAGAGAGTGGTCTTTCCAACACCACTTGGACCTAGGATAGAAACCACTTCACCCGAAGTCACCTGCAGGTTGATGTCCTCTAAAATCTTTTCATCGCCATAGGCATAGCTTACGTGTTCTAGTCTAATTTCTGTCATTATTTTACAAATTCATTAGTGAAACCTTTGTCAGTCAAGTCTTCTTTAAGGATACCATTTTCTTTGTCCCATTTGTAGAAGGCATTCCAGCGAGCTGCATCAAATTGTCCCCATTTTTCCTTGTCACTTGCGTATTCTTTTGACAAGTATTTTTGAGATTCGATGACAAAGTCACGTTTTTCCTTGAGTTCAGGTGCATTCTTGATGAGGATATCTGCAGCTTCTTCTGGATGCTCCATGGCATATTGGTAGCCTTTTTTGATGGCTTGGATGACTTTACGAGCTTCTTCCTTGTTGTCTTTTAGATAGTCATTGTTTGCGATGATAACGGGTGAGTAGTAGTCAAACTCCTTGACATAGTCTTTCAAATACATGAAGTTAGCCTCTACGCCTTGAGATTTGGCAAGGATACCATCCCAACCGTAGTAGATCCAAGCAGTGTCAAAAACGCCATTGGCAATTGGTGTGATAGAGTTTGAGTCGTTGTTTGGTACTTTTTCGACCTTCTCAAAGTCTCCTCCTTGTGATTCTACCAAGGTTTTCAACATAGCCAGTTCCGTTGGGTCATTCCAAGTTCCGTATTTCTTACCAACCAAGTCTTTTGGACTGGTGACATTGTCAGATTTGCGTGAGATGATTCCAGATGTATTATGTTCAACGATAGCAGCAACGGCAGTAATCCCTGCTCCTTTTTCCAATTTTTTAGCCATGTAGTCTTGGAAATAGATAGCAAACGGCGCCTTGCCATTGATCACCAAGTCAGATGAGCTTTCTTCAGGTGGCAATTTCAAGTCAACATCCACTCCAGCTTCTTTGAAATAGCCTTTCTCCTTGGCTACATAAAGTCCAGTGTGGTTAGTATTTGGCGTCCAGTCTAGGATAAAGTCAATCTTTTTGAGTTCTGCTTCTTTATTGTCCTTAGAAGCAGTCCCTTGACCACAAGCCACCAGCACGACAGCTACAAGAGCTGTCACAAGCGTTAAAAACACTTTCCATGTTTTCTTCATTTTATTTCCTCTTTTCTTTTTTGAAACATTCTTATTCTATGAACGTTTCCATTTAATCACATATTTTTCGCTGATATCGACCAGCTTCATACCCAAAAGGCTGATAATCGACACCAGAATAATAATGGCAAACATGGTATCATACTGAAACAGTTTCTTAGACTGAATCATATAAACACCAAGACCTTCAAAACCTCCTAGCCACTCGGACACCACGGTTGTGATAAAGGCGTAGGAGACACTGACCCTCAGACCTGCATAAAAGTAAGGCAGACTGACAGGGATTTTAAAATGCCACAGGATTTGCCAAGGCTTGGCTCGCATCAGACTAAACAAAGTCAGCATATCCTTGTCACAATGTCTAAAACCGTCCAAAATACTGACAATGATAGGGAAGGTTGTCGTCAGGATAATCAAGACAATCTTGGGCAAAATTCCATAGCCTAGCCATAAGACTAGGATAGGTGCTATGGCAATGGTCGGAATGGTCTGAACAACCACCATCATAGGGTAGATAAGATCATTGAGCCAAGTCAGACTGTCCATAAGCACAGCCATGATACAGGCAATCAAGACTCCTAAGACTAGTCCGAGTAAAGCCACTCTCAAGGTCGCCCAGCTATGGTGCCAGAGAAATTCTCTGTCACGAACAAAGGCCTGGAGAATTTCAAAAGGGGTTGGCAGGATAAACTTGGGTAAAAGTTTGAATATTCCCGCTAACTGCCAGATTGACAAGACTCCTAGAAAACCAAATAGACTAATGTGACGTCTCAGTATACTTTTCAAGTTTCTCATCAATACTTAAAATTTCTCCTACATTTATTTTGACATTGGCAAAGACATTATCTGCCTCCTGCCCTGCCACTTCTAGTGCGTCTTTGAGAATACGCATGAGCTCATCCAACTCCCCTTCCAATACCGTTTCAAATGGTGTCACTACCACGGTCACGGACTGAGCTTGCAGATAAGTAATAACCTGATCGATAATAGCAATTCGATCAACCCCCTGCGATAGGGGCAAGACTTGCAAGGCAATGCTTGCTTTCATAAAAACCTCCTTTTCTCAGGTTTCCTTTTGACAAAAAGAAAACCCCTTCCATATATGGAAAAGGTGCAGAATTCGGCTAAGTATCGTTCCCTACGCTGGCATTACCCAGATCAGGTGCGGTCGAAGTTTAACACTTCCTCTCAGACTGTACACAGACTCCCATATCTTATATGGACATATAGTAACGCAAATACAAGGAAAAGTCAAGGAAACTGCTTACAGAAAACTATGAAAAAGAGTTTGAAGGCACGCCCTTCAAACTCTTTCATAACTTTCTTATTTAGCCTCGTACCAAGTTGCTCCTTCATTCTCATCAGCAATGAGTGGAACACTGAGTTGGATGGCTTCTTCCATGGTTTGTTTCACTAGAGCTTTGACAGCTGCTAGTTCTGATTTCGGAACTTCAAGGACGATTTCATCATGCACTTGCAACAGCATCTTGGTCTGATAACCACCTGCAACCAAGGCTTTGTCTAGCCGGATCATAGCAATCTTGAGAATATCTGCTGCTGAACCCTGAATAGGAGAGTTGATGGCAGTCCGCTCTGCAAAACCACGAATGTTGAAGTTGCGCGAATTGATATCCGGCAACTCACGACGACGCTTGAAGAGGGTCTCTACATAGCCCTTATCACGCGCCTCACGCACCACCTCGTCCATGTAGTTTTTAATACCTGGGAAGCGTTCAAAGTAAGTATCAATGTAGGCTTTTGCTTCCTTACGGCTGATGCCCAGATTATTAGACAAGCCAAAGTCTGAAATTCCGTAAACCACTCCAAAGTTAACCGCCTTGGCATTACGACGGTCGTTTGGAGTCACATCCTCAGGGCGTTCAATTCCAAAAACCCGCATGGCCGTCGAGGTATGGATATCTGCTCCCTCTTGAAAGGCCTTAATTAAGTGCTCGTCTTTAGAGATGTGTGCCAAAACGCGCAATTCAATCTGTGAATAATCCGAGCTAAGAAGAACACTATCCTCCCACTCAGGTACAAAAGCCTTACGAATGAGACGGCCTTGTTCCAAACGAACAGGTATATTTTGCAAGTTTGGATCCACACTAGACAAACGTCCGGTCTGAGTCAAATCTTGCACATAGCGCGTGTGGATCTTGCCATCATCCAAAATCCAGTCTTGCAAACCAATCACATAGGTAGATTGGATCTTAGCAATCTGACGGTAGTCGAGGATTTTCTTAACAATTGGCGCAATAGGAGCCAGACGCTCTAGCACATCCACCGCTGTCGAGTAACCTGTTTTGGTTTTCTTAGTGTATTCTAGAGGAAGACCCAGTTTTTCAAAGAGAAGCACGCCCAACTGCTTAGGCGAGTTGATATTAAACTCCTCACCAGCTAGTTCATAAATCTCTTGGGTGAGTTGCTCAATGACGACCTCATTTTCAGCCTGCATCTCAAGCAGGGTTTCTTTTTTGACCTTGATCCCAGCGATTTCCATCTTGGCAAGGACAAAAGCCAGAGGTTGCTCCATGTCATAGAGAAGGTCTAATTGCCCATGTTCACTGAGTTTTTCAAGTAAAACCGGCTCCGTCTCAACCAATACAGCAACCTTGCGAGCTAGGTGTTCCAAGAATTTCTCTCTCTCAGGGAT
This sequence comes from Streptococcus sp. HMSC072D07, assembly GCF_001814835.1. Classification (GTDB taxonomy): domain Bacteria; phylum Bacillota; class Bacilli; order Lactobacillales; family Streptococcaceae; genus Streptococcus. The sequence goes on along the minus strand of NZ_KV818066.1, from coordinate 59,376 downwards.
AGCTTTCTTGACCCCCTTACCGTAGAAAGTCTCATCATCGACCAAGTATGTTTGACCGTAGAGAGTCGCAATGGTTGAGATTTCATTGTTCTCGACTGTTGAGAGTAAGTATTTTGCCAAACGGTTGTCAAAAGCAGGGGCCTGCAGATTCAAACCCAAGCGATTTAAAAGAACCTTCGCTTTTTTAAAGTCATACACTTTCAGAGGTGTTTTTTCTAGAAAATCCTTGAGAATCGGCTCCTGCAAGAGCTCAAGTTTATCTGTAGTGTAAAGTTTATCCCCACAGGACCAGGCAAAACCAACCAAATCATCTGTATGGTAATTTTCACCAAAGAGTTCAAAGTGGAAGATAGAGTCGGCACTCAGCATGTCTTGACTGACTTGGTCAACAATAGTGAAATCCAAGCTCTCAGGCGCATCCTTCGACGAAACATTTAGAGCTTGTTTGAGCTGTTTGAAGCCCATCTCATCGTAGAATTTCCCGAGATTTTCCACATCTGGGCCATTATATACCAAATCATCAAGGCCAATCTCAATTGGTGCCTGAGTTTCAATGGTCGCCAAGGTTTTAGACAAAAAGGCTTGTTCCTTGTCATTGATGAGATTTTCCTTCATCTTAGAAGCCTTCATCCCATCGATATTTTCATAAATACCCTCGAGCGAACCATGTTCCAGCAAGAGCTTGATACCCGTCTTTTCACCGACTTTCGTGACACCAGGGATATTATCAGACTTATCCCCCATGAGGGCCTTAAGATCAATGAACTGAGCTGGCGTGAGGCCCATCTTTTCCATGAGATAGTCCGGCGTAAAGGCCTCAAACTCAGCCACACCTTTCTTAGAAATCTCGACCACCGTATGCTCATCCGTCAACTGGATCAAATCCTTATCTCCGCTAACGATTGTCACATCAAAAGAATCCTTCTCAGCCAAACGGCCTAAAGTCCCGATGATATCATCCGCTTCATACTGGGCCAACTCATAATGGCGAATCCCAAGATGGTCTAACAACTCACGAATGAAGGGAAATTGCTCACGAAACTCATCTGGAGTTTTAGCACGGCCACCTTTGTAGTCTGCATACATCTCTGTTCGAAAAGTCGTCTTACCTGCATCAAAGGCTACCAAAACATGACTGGGCTCAACCCGCTCTAAGACATGATTCAACATGAGTTGAAAGCCATAGATTGCATTGGTATGAAGGCCATTAGCATTTTTAAAACGATCCAACTGCTGATAGAGCGCAAAAAAAGCTCGAAAAGCAACTGAAGATCCATCAATTAATAATAATTTTTTCTTGTCCATACACCCATTATAAAGGAAAGAGGGGAAAAATACCATCGGAAAGAGCTGAAAAACGTGGACTTGTTCCTATTTCACCATAAAAAAGAAAAGGACTATTCAAATCCTTTTCTTTTATTGATTTCATGCGATTTATTTGTTCAATTTTCTCTTTGCAAATGGTAGCAAACCAAGAAGGAGACCAATAAATCCTAGCGATGCAACTGCTGAAGCATCTTGGCTTCCTGTATTTGGAAGGAGTTGTTCATCCGTTGCTGCAGGCGCTTTGTAGGTACGATCTTGTTCAGTTCCAAGAGTAGGGCTTGTAGCCAAAGGAGCTACACTGCCAGTGTATTCTGGAACTTCATTTACTGCAGCTTCAATCGTTTCAGCATAGGCTGGAATAGTAGTCACTGCCGGAGCACCACTTTCTGCATAAACTGGAACATTTGCTACGGCTGGGGCACCGCTTTCTGCATAAGGCAGAGTGTTGTTTACTACTGGGGTACCACTTTCTCCGTAAACTGGAACATTTGCTACGGCTGGGGCGCCACTTTCTGCATAAGGCAGAGTGTTGTTTACTATTGGGGTACCGCTTTCTCCGTAAGCTGGAACATTCGCTACGGCTGGAGCGCCACTTTCTGCATAAGGCAGAGCATTGTTTACTATTGGGGAACCACTTTCTCCATAAGCTGGAACATTCGCTACTGCTGGAGCGCCACTTTCGCCATAGGCTGGGAGTTCATTTACAGCAGCTTCTACCGCATTTGCACCTTTGTTGTATTCTGGCAACTCTGCAGTTGCAGCTTCTACTGCGTTCACCCCACCTTTAAAGTCTTCAATTTCAAGAACAGCCGACATGACACTGCTTAGAGTCTTAATAGCATCCTCATAGTCTGCTAAAGCTTGTTGCAAGTCTTTGACTTGACTATTCTTGTCACCAGAAACTTGTAAACTTGATAATTGCGCTTTAATCTTAGCAACTTGCTCTTCTAATTTACTTAGCTCAAGTTTTTTCGCATTACTATTTTCTTCCGCTGCTTCCTTGTCGGCTGCAGCGAGTTTAGCTTGGTCTTGACTTGAGAAATCTTCTTGGCTCTTCACTTCGGCCGGTGTCATCTGATCGCTGTCTTCTGCCAAGAAATCATCTAACAAATCTGACGCTTCGAT
>NZ_KV818066.1:56619-56825 GCF_001814835.1 Streptococcus sp. HMSC072D07 | reverse complement strand
TTATCAGTGATAGTAGCATCCTTGTTGATGTCATCGATAGTTGATTTTTCGATTTTTTCTAGGGTAGCGATTAAATCTGAGCGAACTTTGGCTGCTTCTTCCGCTGCTTCCTTGTCGGCTGCAGCGAGCTTAGCTTGGTCTTGGATTGAAAGTTGAGATTGAGTTTTTGCTTCGGCCGGTGTCACCTGATCACTGTCTTCTGCTAA
>NZ_KV818066.1:0-56519 GCF_001814835.1 Streptococcus sp. HMSC072D07 | reverse complement strand
GTCACCTGATCACTGTCTTCTGCTAAGAAATCTGCCAACAAGTCAGACGCTTCAATGTCACCTTCTTCGATAGCTTTCAAGATAGCATCCTTGCCAATCACTTCTTTAGCTGCCTTAATCGCTGCTTCCTTATCAGTGATAGTAGCATCCTTGTTGATGTCGTTGATGGTTGATTTTTCGATACCTTCAAGAGTTGAAAGCAATTCTGTTCGAACTTTTGCTGCTTCTTCCGCTGCTTCCTTATCTGCTGCAGCCAGTTTAGCTTGGTCTTGACTTGAAAGTTGAGATTGAGTTTTTGCTTCAGCCGGTGTCACCTGATCACTGTCTTCTGCTAAGAAATCATCTAGCAAGTCGGACGCTTCGATATCTCCATCTTCGATAGCTTTCAGGATAGCATCTTTGCCAATCACTTCTTTAGCTGCCTTAATCGCTGCTTCCTTATCAGTGATAGTAGCATCTTTGTTGATGTCGTCGATGGTTGATTTTTCAATTTTTTCTAGGGTAGCGATTAAATCTGAGCGAACTTTTGCTGCTTCTTCCGCCGCTTCCTTGTCCGCTGCAGCCAGTTTAGCTTGGTCTTGACTTGAGAAATCTTCTTGGCTCGTCGCTTCGGCTGGTGTCACCTGGTCACTGTCTTCTGCTAAGAAATCATCTAACAAATCTGACGCTTCGATATCGCCTTCCTCGATAGCTTTCAAGATGCCGTCTTTGCCAATCACTTCTTTAGCCGCCTTAATCGCTGCTTCCTTATCAGTGATAGTAGCATCTTTGTTGATGTCATCGATGGTTGATTTTTCAATTTTTTCTAGTGTAGCGATTAAATCTGAGCGAACTTTGGCTGCATCAACCTGAGCCTCTTTATCAGCTTCGTCTAGCTTAGCTTGGTCTTCATCTGTGAATTCTGATACAGGTTCAGCTGCCGTTTTGTGCTCTCTTGTATCTGCTGGCCAGTCTACAATAACATCACCAATCTCCAAATCCTCATCTGCGATAGCCTTCAAAAGATCTTCTTTACCAATCTCTTCTTTGGCTTCTTTGATAGCCGCTTCTTTATCGGTGATTGAAGCGTCTTTTTTAATGTCTTCAATTACAGCATTTTCAAGAGATGCTAGGGCTTGAACCAGAGCATCCGTCGCTTGAGAAACTTGTTCTTTGGCATCTTTTTTAGCCTGGTCTAGTAGAGCCTTCTCCTCAGTAGATAATTTTTTATTAGTTTGAGCTTCAGGACCTGTTACCACAGCCTTATCTTCTGCACCTTCTGGCAATTCAGCGATGATATTATCTAGGCTGAGCTCTCCAGACTCAAGAGTGTCTGAAATATACATCTTACCGATATATTCCTTCACAGCTTCAGTTGCAGCCTCTTTGTCCTCAATTGCTTCCTTATCCTTAATATCACTAATAGCCTGTTCCTCAAGTTCATCCAAAGCCTTCATCAACTCTTCTTTGGTCATTTTAGCTGGATTTGTCGCACCAGGATTAGCTGGACTAGCGTTTTCTGATCCCTTTTCAGTTTGAGCACCGCTCTCCCCTTCTGTTCCAGCTTGTGGTTGTGCAGGAACAACTGCCTGCTCTTCTGCTTTCCCTTCATCTGCCTTAACTACTGAAGGCTGTGAAACGAGTACACTAGCACCCAATACAGCTGCACTTGCTAAACTTGTTAAAATAACTTTCTTCTTGTCCATTAGACAAAGCCCCTTTTATAGTTTTTAATGTTATTATATTATACTATTTAAAGAACGTCAACTAATTCGATATCCATTTTAAAATTTTATGAACAAGAAGAAAGCTTGTATGATGTTTAAGAAACACTTCCTATCCTTACCCCATCACTGTCTAGTCTGTAGCCATCAATAATCGTATTAACAGCTAAGGCTCCCGAAGCATCGACATAGTAATGTTTCCCCGAGACTTGGAACCATTGACTAGCTTTCATCCGGCCAGATTCCTCTAAGTAATACCAAGTTCCCTTGTCTTTAAGCCAGCCCGTCTGCATCTCACCCGAAGCCTTTAGATAATACCAGTGAGAGCCATCCTTAATCCAGCCAGTTGACATGGCCCCATTTTCTTTTAAATGATACCAATTGCTGTTAACTTTTTTCCATCCTGTCGCCAGCTTACCATTCTCTCGGTAATACCAACTCCCTTCTTCTTTTTTCCACCCATTCTCTGTATTGCTTAACTTTTCATACTGCACATATCTTCTAGAACCACTGTAGGATAGATAGCCGAGCCACTTATATCCATCCTTTTCAAGAACTTGATCATAACTCACACTCTCACCAGCATAATAGTAGTCAATAACATGTCCTGTACTTGACGGTTGGTCCATAATAGGTGATTTCCCCGTGAACACTATTGTCCCGCTGGACGGAAGCTCTGAGCTACGAGCATTCTCACCCGCACTATGGCTAGCAGATAAATCCCTGAAATGAATAAAACCTGTCATCGAACTAGCCTTGACTTTTCGACGGTTATACTTTTCTCGAACCCCATAATTATACTCTTCGATCTCAATCGTATCCCCTGATACATTTGATACCCAGGCCACGTGCCCATAATAACCTTCTGTCGACCAAGCAATAGCCCCAACTTCTGGCTTAGTATCCACACGGTAGCCTTCTCGCCTTGCACGATGTCCCCATTCATTTGCATTTCCATAGGCAGGGGGAATCTCAAAGCCATTTACACTACTCAAACGAAAGGCCGCAAAAGAGGTACACTGGCGAGAATACATCCGCCACTGATCGATTTCAACACTACCATTTTTGTAGTGAAGCGGATAATCATCTCCACGCGCTACACTATCGGCTTGAACCGATTCTCCACCAAACAAAAAGGTACTCGTAACGAACAAAGTAGCCAGCCCTACACTCAACTGAGTACATCTACTCTTCTTAACTCCTGATTTAAAAAACGTCATTCATTCTCCTTAATAATATAAATTTCCGAGGTTACCCTCGTTTATACTATTCGAGAGAAAAAGAAAAAAGTGAGCAAAGCTCACTTCATTTTAAGATTCTTGGTCTAGATAGCGAATCAAGTTCTTTTCTGTCAAGATATCTGAGTAGGTGAAGGATTCGACATAGACATTGGCCTGTTTGTCTCCCTCAACATCCCCAAATTCAACGATAAATAGAGATGGATACACCTCAATTAGCTTACCCAATCTATTTTTTTGGCGCTTACGACCATTCTCCAAAGTCATTTCAACGACTTGTCCCTCATGTGCCTTGATCTCTTCTTTGATTTTTTTCATCTTGGCTACATCTGTAAATGCATCTGACATTTTATGCCTCCCTCTTTGAGATACTTGAAAATTTATTGTATTCTTTTTGGAAAATCAATTCCACCGTTCCACGAGCTCCACTACGGTTTTTCTCGATGATAACCTCTACCTTGTTATTTGGAATTCCTTCCTCTTCTTCACCTGCACGATCGTAGTAGTCGTCACGGTACAGAAAGGCTACGATATCCGCATCCTGCTCGATAGAACCCGATTCACGAATATCAGACAAGACTGGCCTCTTATCCTGACGCTGTTCCACACCACGAGATAACTGACTGAGAGCAATGACTGGAACCTTTAGCTCCTTAGCTAGGATTTTCAACTGACGAGAAATTTCAGAGACTTCTTGTTGGCGGTTCTCACGACCAGTCCCTGTAATAAGCTGTAGGTAGTCGATCAAAATCAAGCCTAGATTGCCTGTTTCTTGAGCCAGTTTACGTGAACGCGAACGAATTTCCGTGATCCGAATCCCTGGCGTATCATCGATATAGATACTCGCGTTGGCTAGGTTCCCTTGAGCAATGGTATATTTTTGCCACTCCTCATCAGTCAATTGACCAGTACGAATAGAATGAGACTCCACCAAACCTTCTGCTGCTAGCATACGGTCTACTAGGCTTTCTGCACCCATTTCCAGTGAAAAGATGGCTACCGTCTTGTCCAACTTGGTCCCGATGTTCTGAGCAATATTCAAAGCAAAGGCCGTCTTACCAACCGCTGGACGCGCCGCTAGGATAATTAACTCCTCCTCATGGAGACCTGTCGTCATATGGTCCAAATCACGGTAACCCGTTGCAATACCAGTGATATCCGTTGTTTGTTGTGACCGAACTTCTAGGTTCCCAAAGTTGATATTTAGAATATCTCGGATGTTCTTGAACCCACTACGATTGGCGTTTTCGCTAACATCAATGAGCCCCTTTTCAGCCTGAGCAATGATTTCATCTGCAGGCTTAGAAGCCTCATAGGCTTGGTTGACAGACTCTGTCAACTTGGAAATCAAGCGACGTAGCATAGCCTTTTCAGCTACGATTTTAGCATAATATTCCGCATTAGCTGAAGTTGGTACAGAGTTGACAATTTCAACAATGTAAGACAAGCCACCAATATTTTGGAGATCCCCTTGACTATCCAAAATCGTCCGAACTGTCGTCGCATCAATCGCTTCCCCACGATCCGACAAGTCTATCATCGCTTGGAAAATCAACCGATGAGCATATTTAAAGAAGTCACGAGAATCAATATATTCTCGGACAAAAACGAGCTTACTCTCATCTATAAAAATAGCCCCCAAAACAGATTGTTCTGCCAAAATATCCTGAGGTTGAACTCGCAGTTCCTCTACTTCTGCCATCCGACTTTCCTTCCTTTTACAATCTTGTCAAGAAGTTGTAAACTTAACCTTCTTTTACACGAAGATTGATGACACTTGTAACATCTTGATAGATCTTCACTGGTACATCAATCAAACCTACTGCTCGAATTGGTGCTTGCACTTGAATATTGCGTTTATCAATCTTAATACCAAACTGCTTTTGCAATTCTTCTGCAATCTTCTTATTGGTGATTGAGCCAAATGTACGGCCATCTGGTCCAACCTTTTCAACAAACTCTACAACCGTTTCTTCTGCTTCAAGCTTAGCCTTGATAGCCTTTGCTTCAGCAATCATTTCAGCATGAGCCTTTTCTTCTGATTTTTGTTTTCCACGCAACTCACCCACTGCTTGAGCAGTTGCTTCCTTGGCCAAATTCTTTTTAATCAGGAAGTTTTGAGCATAGCCAGTTGGCACTTCCTTAATTTCACCTTTTTTTCCTTTTCCCTTAACATCTGCTAAAAAGATTACTTTCATTCTTCTTTCTCCTTTTCCTTTAGTTCTTCCAAGATTAGTTGAGTCAATTTTTCTCCTGCTTCCGACAAACTCATATCCTCGATTTGCGCGGCAGCTAGATTAAAGTGACCTCCACCACCCAGCTCTTCCATAATGCGTTGCACATTGATTTTACTACGACTTCGAGCCGAGATGGAGATAAATCCTTGTGTATTTTTTGCCAGAACGAAACTAGCCTCAATACCAGACATAGCCAACATAGCATCAGCAGCCTTACTGATAACAACTGTGTCATAAGACATTGAGTCCTTAGCTTGGGCAATCAAGATATCTGAACCCAACTTACGACCTTGTAAAATGAGTTCATTTACCTCACGGTACTCTTCAAAATCTGTCGCAGCAATCTCCTGGATAGCAATACTGTCACTTCCCCGTGTTCTCAGATAGCTAGCCACATCAAAGGTTCGGCTCGTCACGCGAGATGTGAAATTCTTGGTATCCAGCATCATACCAGCCATCAAAACACTGGCCTGCATACGACTCAAACGATTCTTCTTAGAATTTTGGAACTGAATCAATTCTGTGACCAACTCACTGGCACTACTTGCTCCACTTTCAATATAGGTGATGACTGCATTCTCAGGGAAATCCTGATCACGTCTATGATGGTCAATAACAATGGTTTGAGTGAACAAATTATAAAAATCTTTTGACAAGGTCAAAGCCGTCTTGGAATGATCCACCAGAATCAATAATGAACGGTTTGTAACTAACTTCATCGCATCTGTAAGAGATAAAAGTTTCGTGACATCTTCCTTCTTCAAGAACTGAATAGCACGTTTGATATCTGCTGGCATATGGTCTGCATCATAGACAGCATAACTGTTCTCAATAATATTACTTGCAAACAACTGCATACCAACAGCAGAGCCCAAAGCATCCATATCTAGATTTTTATGACCGACTACAAAAACTTGGTCAACACTTCGAATCTTATCAGAAATGGCTGTCATCATGGCTCTGGTACGTGTACGAGTACGTTTGATAGATGCAGCAGTCCCTCCACCAAAGTAGACAGGATTCTTGGTTTCGTTATTTTCCTTGACCACCACCTGGTCACCACCGCGAACTTCTGCTAAGTTCAAGTTGAGCAAGGCAATTTTCCCTATCTCTTCATGGTTTCCATCACCATAAGAAAATCCCATACTTAAGGTTAGGGCCAGCTGCCTCTGTTTTGATTCTTCTCGGAAAGTATCAATAACGGAGAATTTATCATTCATCAATTCCTCTAGTACCGTGTAATCTGTGAATACATAAAAACGATCCATCCCCACACGGCGAGAAAACATAGCATACTTACTAGCAAATTCTGAAACAAAATTAGCTACAAAGCTATTGATATGGCTGATATCAGAGTCAGATGTCGCATCCTCCAAATCATCATAGTTATCTACTGAGATGACTCCAATGACTGGACGGCTAGTTACCAATTCGACAGTTGCTTCGTACTCCCCAGAAACATCAAAGAAATACAAAACACCCGAAGCCTTGTCCATATGAACAGCATATCGTGTTTCGCCCAAGGTAGCATACGAACCTGGATTCCCAACAGAAGCCTTGATGATGGTTTGAATTAACTCAACATCAATTTCGCCTTCTTCAGTAGTTAAAATCAGCTCAGCATAGGGATTAAACCATTCCACTTCTCCACTTGATAAGTCTAATTTCAGTACTCCCACCGGCATTTGATCAAGCAAAGTACTCAAGCTATTTTCGGCTTGGTGATTTACATATTGGATTTGTTCAATTTCGCTCTTTTCATACTGTTTTTTTTGCCAAACGAATAAAAGCAAATAAAGCAGTACAAATAAAAACAAAACAGTGATTGTTACAGCAAGATTATGTGAAAAAATAATCAGCAAAGTTAAGATTCCGAAAGTTGCAAGTCCTAGCAAGACTGCAGAAAACGGGATTAAATTATTTTTTTTCATTCTAAACCTCTTGCGCATTATTATATCACAAATGCCCTTAAAAAGCGACCCTTTAAAAGATGCAAGCCCTTCTTTCATGATTGATTTCTCTAACTTCAGACACAAAAGGAGGAGGGGATCATCACCCTCCTACCCACGTGTTCAGATCACTAACACCTAACGTTCCACGATAAGGGCAGTCCCCATCCCTCCTCCGATACAGAGAGTTGCTAACCCAGTTTTAGCATCTCGTTTCATCATCTCATGTACCAGCGTTACTAGGATACGGCAACCGGAGGCCCCAATTGGGTGACCAAGAGCAATGGCGCCACCATTGACGTTGACAATATCTGTGTTGAAACCAAGTGTTTTACCAACTGCACAAGCCTGGGCAGCAAAAGCTTCATTTGACTCAATCAAGTCGAGATCTTCAACTGTCAAATTGCCTTTTTCAAGAGCCTTGCGAGTCGCATAAATCGGTCCACATCCCATCATCTTAGGATCCAAACCTGCACTTGCATACGAACGAATGCGGGCAATCACTGAAAGTCCTAATTCTTCAGCTTTTTCAGCACTCATGATTAAGACAGCTGCTGCCCCGTCATTGATTCCTGAAGCATTTCCCGCTGTGACAGAACCGTCTTTTTTGAAAATAGGACCTAGCTTAGACAAACTCTCCAAGCTAGCATCTTTTCTAGGATATTCATCTGTATCAAAAACGATAGGATCGCCTTTGCGTTGAGGAATGACAACTGGAATAATCTCTTCTTTAAAGCGGCCAGATTCTATAGCTGCAACTGCTCGTTTTTGTGACTCTAAAGCAAGAGCATCTTGCTCTTCTCGACTGATGCCATATTCTTCAGCCACATTCTCGGCTGTAATTCCCATATGGTATTCGTTAAAGGCATCAGACAAACCATCCTTAATCATGGTATCTACCACTTTCGAATCTCCCATACGACCACCCCAACGGAAACTTGGCAAAACGTATGGAGCCTGACTCATGTTTTCTGCACCACCAGCTACGATAATATCTGCATCGCCACATCGAATCGCTTGAGCAGCCAACTGCACGGCCTTCAAACCGGAACCACAAACCTTATTGATGGCAAAGGCTGGTGTAAATTCAGGGAGTCCTGCATGAACGCTCATTTGACGAGCTACGTTTTGACCTAAACCTGCGCCTAGGACATTCCCCATAATCACTTCGTCTACCTGCTCTGGTTTGACATTGGCTTTTTCCAAAGCACTCTTAATAACCAAAGCTCCCAAATCAACAGCTGAAACATTCTTCAAACTTCCTCCAAAGGAGCCTATTGGAGTTCGCACTGCTGAAACAATCACCACGTCTTTCATAACTGCCCCCATTTATACCTTTTATAATAATGCAATATAAAAATGGTTTACACTGGTGTAAACCACTTTAAAAATTCTATTTTATGATTCTTTTACTTCTAACAAACCAACTTCACCATCTTCACGGCGATACAAAACATTAGTTGTTTGATCTTCTACATCTACATAAATAAAGAAATCATGTCCCAATAAATCCATTTGAAGAAGGGCTTCTTCTAAATCCATTGGCTTCAAATCAATTTGTTTTGAACGAACGACTTTGGGTTGCACAACATCTGCATCTTCAACTAGAGCATCTGTAAAGAGTTGACTTGTCGCAACTTTACTTTTATTCTTACGTTCGATTTTAGTTTTATTTTTACGAATCTGACGTTCAATTTTATCTGTTACAAGATCGATAGAACCATACATATCTTGGGAAATATCTTCAGCACGAAGAGTGATAGATCCAAGTGGAATTGTTACCTCAACCTTTGCTGTTTTTTCACGGTAAACTTTCAAGTTCACACGTGCATCCAACTCCTGCTCAGGTTGGAAATACTTTTCGATCTTTTCGAGTTTAGAAACTACATAATCACGAATTGCTTCTGTTACTTCTAGGTTTTCACCACGGATACTATATTTAATCATATAAGTACCTTCTTTCTAAACATTTTTGTTTTTCTAACTATATTATAACGCTTTCATTTTCATTTTGCAAATTTTTTCCTCATCTTACAAGGGAAAAAGTTTTAACTTCCAAAGCACCTGCTTCTTCCAAAAGTCGTTTCACACGATTCACAGTTGCCCCTGTTGTATAGATGTCATCAATCAGCAAAATCTTCTTAGGAAGTGAGATTCCATCTTTAATAAAAAATGGAATTTCAGTAGCTAACCTTTCCAAACGGCTTTTAGAAGAACTAGCGCTCTCTTCTCTTTTTCCTAATATATCTTTAAAAGAAAAGCCTGCTGCCTCAACCAAACCTTCAACCTGGTTAAATCCCCTCTCAAGCAATCTTTCAGGACTTAGGGGAATCAAAACAAATTGATAACCTCTATACTTTTTCAACTCCTCAGCAAGAACAGAAGCAAAAACTTTTCTAAGCAAAAAATCGCCATCAAACTTATATCGACTGAAAAAGTCTTTCATAGCTTGATTATAGGTAAAGATTGCCTTATGATCAACCTGAATTCCTTCTTTACACCAAAGTTTACAATCTTGACACTTAGTTGACATGCCTTTTTTCATACAGTTTGGGCAATAATTCTCACCAATCTTCTCAAAACTAGAAGCACAAGCTGAGCAAAGATAACTGCAGTCATCTTTTAAAATGAAGAGACTGCTAAAAGTCAGTTCACTCTTTGTAGTCTGGTCACATAGTAAACAGTTCATAACCCTGCCTCCTTGTTCATCTGCTTGATTTCCTTGATTGCCTTTTTGATGGAAGCATTTAATCCATCATGAAAGAAGAGCAACTCACCAGTTGGTCTATCCATACTGCGTCCAACTCGCCCTCCAATCTGAATCAAACTAGACTTGGTAAAGAGACGATGATTAGCTTCTACTACGAAAACATCTACACAAGGGAAGGTAACTCCGCGTTCCAATATTGTCGTACTGATCAGTATCGTCAACTCTCCATCTCGAAAAGCTTGCACCTGCTCTAATCGATTTTCTGTGACAGAAGATACAAAACCAATTTTCTCATCTGGGAAATACACCTGTAGTGTTTCTTTTAGTTTTTCGCCTTTCTTAATCTCTGATGTAAAAATTAGCAATGGATAACCTGTTCTTCTCTGTTTCTCAATATAAGTCTTTAACTTGGTTGATAACTGGCTTTTCTCTAAACAGCGATTAAAATCCGATAACCAGACTGGTTTAGGAATAATCAAAGGATTTCCATGAAACCGTCTCGGCAAGCTTAATCGTTTTAATTCTCCTGTGCGAACCTTCCTATCTAACTCATCTGTAGAAGTTGCTGTAAGGAATATCCTCAATCCATCCTCCTTTACACTATTCTTTACAGCATAGTAAAGCATAGTGTTGTCAACATAAGGAAAGGCATCTACCTCATCCACTATCAACAAATCAAAAGCATGATAAAATTTTAATAACTGATGAGTTGTTGCAATTACTAAGGGAGTTCGAAAATAGGGCTCTGATTCGCCATGGAGTAGCGCTATATCGCAAGCAAAGTCATTCTGCAGTCGCTTATACAGTTCTAAACATACATCAATTCGAGGACTGGCCAAACAAACTGCACCACCATCATCAATCACTTTAGCTACAACTTGATAGATCATCTCTGTCTTTCCAGCTCCTGTCACAGCATGAACTAAAGTCGGTTCTTTCTTTTCGACTGCTCGAATCAACCCCTCTGATACCTTTTCCTGAAAAGGGGTTAACTGACCACACCATTTGAGAACATCTTGCTTAGGAAAATCTTCCTGCGGAAAATAGTACAAAGCTTGATCACTCCTGACTCGCTTCATCAGCAAACACTCCCTACAATAGTAGGCACCAATAGGCAAATACCATTCTTCTAGAATCAAACTATTACAACGTTGACAAAACAGTTTCCCCTTCTCTTTTCTCATTGCTGGCAGTCTCACTGCTTCCTGTCGTTCTTCTTCCGTTAATTCTTTCTCAGTAAACAAGCGACCGAGATAATTTGGATTTACTTTCATACTTTAATATTCGTAAAAATATAGCGCTTTAGGTAATTTTTTAGTACAATTAAATCATGGAATTTAGAACAATTAAAGAGGATGGGCAGGTCCAAGAAGAAATCAAAAAATCACGCTTTATCTGTCATGCCAAGCGTGTCTATAGTGAAGAAGAAGCTCGTGACTTTATCACTGCTATCAAAAAAGAACACTACAAAGCCACCCATAACTGCTCTGCTTTTATTGTAGGGGAACGCAGTGAGATCAAGCGTACGAGTGATGATGGCGAACCTAGTGGTACTGCTGGAGTCCCTATGCTTGGCGTCTTAGAAAATCATAATCTTACCAATGTCTGCGTAGTAGTTACTCGTTACTTTGGTGGAATTAAGTTAGGCGCTGGAGGTTTGATTCGTGCTTACGCAGGTAGTGTGGCCTTGGCTGTCAAAGAAATTGGCATTATTGAAATCAAAGAACAGGCTGACATAGCCATTCAGATGTCTTACGCTCAGTATCAAGAATATGGCAATTTCCTTAGAGAGCATCATCTCATGGAGCTGGATACAAACTTTACAGATCAAGTTGATACAATGATTTATGTTGATAAGGAAGAGAAAGAAAATATTAAGTCTGCTCTTGTAGAGTTTTTTAATGGAAAGGTTACTTTAACAGATCAAGGTTTACGAGAAGTTGAAGTTCCTGTAAACTTAGTGTAAATAAAGGAGAAATACATGGTGTTTGGAAAATTTATTCAAGGACTTGCTGGTAACTTCAGCGAGGAAAACAAAGAGACTCTTATCAAAGAATATGGTCAATATCTACTAGAGAATGAAGAAATTCAAAGTGGATATAAACTTATTCGCGATTCCATCATCTTTACAAATATTCGTATTATTTTTACAGATAAGCAAGGTGCCACTGGTCGCAAGGTGTCTGTTAAGTCACTCTTTTTGATGAACATTGTAAACGTTGAAATGGAAACTGCTGGAGCAGGTATAGATGATAGTGAGATTACGATTACTTATTTAGAAAATATCTCTCTTAAAGCACATAATGAGCATCTGAGTTTCCATAAATTTGAATTCCCTAAAAAAACGGACATCCTCCCTCTTTACACCTATTTATTAGAATTGGCTTATCACAATCGATTAAAAATTAATGGCTTAGACCTTTGATATAAAAAAATCCTATCACTTTGATAGGATTTCTATATTTTACAAATAGCCTTAAGCGCGTTATACTAGTATCATCTTATACAAAGAGGTATATCTATGACTATTTATAATAATATCACTGAACTTATTGGACAAACACCGATTGTTAAACTCAACAACATTGTTCCAGAGGGTGCTGCAGACGTCTATGTTAAACTAGAAGCTTTTAACCCTGGATCGTCAGTAAAAGACCGTATTGCCCTTAGCATGATTGAAAAAGCAGAACAAGATGGTATTCTAAAACCGGGAGCTACTATTGTTGAAGCAACGAGTGGAAACACTGGTATCGGTCTTTCATGGGTTGGTGCCGCTAAAGGATATAAAGTTGTTATCGTCATGCCTGAAACGATGAGTGTGGAACGACGCAAGATTATCCAAGCCTATGGTGCTGAACTCGTCCTTACTCCTGGTAGCGAAGGAATGAAAGGGGCTATTGCCAAAGCTCAGGAAATCGCCGCTGAACGAGACGGCTTCCTTCCACTCCAATTTAATAATCCAGCTAATCCAGAAGTACACGAAAGAACAACAGGAGCTGAAATACTGGCTGCTTTCGGTTCTGATGGACTAGATGCTTTTGTAGGTGGTGTTGGCACCGGTGGAACGATCTCAGGTGTTTCTCACGCTCTTAAAGCAGCAAATTCAAACATTCAAGTTTATGCAGTTGAGGCAGACGAGTCAGCTATCTTGTCTGGTGAAAAACCAGGACCTCACAAAATTCAAGGCATCTCAGCTGGATTTATTCCTGAAACACTTGATACAAAAGCCTATGATGGTATCGTTCGCGTAACGTCAGATGATGCTCTAGCGCTTGGCCGTGAAATTGGTGGAAAAGAAGGCTTCCTGGTTGGGATTTCTTCAGCTGCAGCAATTTACGGGGCAATTGAGGTTGCCAAGAAATTAGGTACAGGTAAGAAAGTCCTTGCTTTAGCACCAGATAACGGCGAACGTTATTTGTCTACAGCACTCTATGAATTTGAAGTGTAACCTCCTAAATACACTTAGCCCTTATTAAAGGGCTTTTTGTTTACTCATACAGAATCTACTCTCTAGACCAAAAGAAAAAGGAAGCAATTTGCTTCCTTTTCTATTAGTTATTCAAGGCTGCTGCCATTGTAGCTGCAACTTCTGCTTCAAAGTCGTTTGCAGCTTTCTCGATACCTTCACCAACTTCAAAGCGAGCGAACTCAACTACTGAAGCATTTACTGATTCAAGGTAAGCTTCAACTGTCTTGCTGTCATCCATGATGTATACTTGTGCAAGAAGTGTGTATGCTTGGTCAACTTTGGTGTTGTCAAGCATGAAGCGGTCCATTTTACCTGGGATGATTTTGTCCCAGATTTTTTCTGGTTTGCCTTCTGCAGCCAACTCAGCTTTGATATCAGCTTCAGCTTGAGCAATCACTTCATCAGACAATTGTGCTTTTGATCCATACTTCAAGTGTGGAAGAGCTGGTTTACCAACCATTGCACGGCTTTCGTTATCTTGGTCGATTACGTGGTTCAATTGTGCCAACTCATCTTTAACGAATTGCTCATCCAATTCTTTGTAAGAAAGAACTGTTGGTTTCATCGCAGCAATGTGCATTGAGATTTGTTTAGCAAGCGCTTCGTCTCCACCTTCGATTACAGAGATAACACCGATACGTCCACCATTGTGTTGGTATGCTCCGAAGTGTTGTGCATCTGTTTTTTCAAGCAAAGCAAAACGACGGAATGAGATTTTTTCACCGATTGTAGCTGTTGCAGATACATATGCAGCTTCAAGAGTTTCACCTGAAGGCATTGTCAAAGCAAGAGCTTCTTCGTTGTTAGCTGGTTTTCCTTCAGCGATTACTTTAGCTGTTGCGTTTACCAAGTCAACGAATTGAGCGTTTTTCGCAACGAAGTCAGTTTCGGCATTTACTTCAACTACTGCTGCAACGTTACCGTTAACAAATACACCAGTCAAACCTTCAGCTGCAACACGGTCAGCTTTCTTAGCTGCCTTCGCCATACCTTTTTCACGAAGCAATTCAATCGCTTTTTCGATGTCACCGTCTGTTTCTACAAGCGCTTTTTTAGCGTCCATAACACCGGCACCAGATTTTTCACGCAACTCTTTTACAAGTTTAGCTGTAATTTCTGCCATTTTGATTCTCCTATATTTTTTAAAAATAGGAGAGCTGGGCTAGGCCCCGCCCTCCTAGGTAATTACTATTTATATGAATTAAGCGTTGTCGCCTTCTACAACTTCAACGATTTCTTCGATTGAGTCAGCTTGAGCTTCTGAAGCTGCAAATTCTGCTTCAACTGCTGCTGCGTCTTCACCTTGACGTCCTTCGATGATAGCGTCAGCCAATTTAGCTGTGATCAATTTAACAGCGCGGATAGCGTCATCGTTAGCTGGGATGATTACATCGATATCGTCTGGGTCAGTATTTGTGTCAACCATCGCTACAACTGGGATACCCAATTTTTTAGCTTCTTTAACAGCGATTTGTTCTTTATGTGGGTCAACTACGTACATTACATCAGGGATACGAGGCATGTCTTCGATACCACCCAAGAATTTTTCAAGACGTGCACGTTGTTTATTAAGAAGTGCAACTTCTTTCTTAGGAAGAACGTCGAAGATTCCTTCTTCTTCCATACGTTTGATTTCTTTCAAACGAGCAATACGTTTTTGGATAGTTCCCCAGTTAGTAAGAGTTCCACCCAACCAACGGTGGTTGATGTAGTATTGACCTGAACGTTCTGCTTCTTCTTTAACAGCGTCAGCAGCTTGTTTTTTAGTACCAACAAACAATACAACTGCATCGTTAGCTGCTGCATCACGCATAAAGTCGTATGCTTGGTCAGCGTATTTTACAGTTTGTTGCAAGTCGATAACGTGGATTCCGTTACGCTCAGTGAAGATGTACTTAGCCATCTTAGGGTTCCAGCGACGAGTTTGGTGACCAAAGTGTACACCAGCCTCAAGAAGTTGTTTCATTGAAATTACTGCCATGAGTATTTCTCCTTTTTGTTTTTTTCCTCTCCTCGACTTCAACTTGCAAAACGACCCGAGGGCAACAGTTTCACAATTCATCAAGAATGAGTATTATCGTTTACACGACAAGTTTCATTTTACCACATTTTAACGATATTTTCAAGTGGTTTTGCTAGTTTTTAGCCTAACTTAAGACTAAAAAAGAAAAGAGACTCAAATCGAGCCTCTTCGTTTCATTCATTAGTTTGGATAGATGTATGTTACATAACCTTCAGAAGTTGTAGTTGGGTTGAACCATCCACGTTTGTTACCGATTGTACGATTTCCACCATAGTTTGATTCTGATACTTGAATGCTAGTTGATGATGAAACTGCTGTAACAACCGCTACGTGTCCATATCCACCGTCATTCCAACATGCAATCGCACCAACTTGTGGAGTTGATCCAGTACGGAATCCTGCAGCTGCTGCACTTGTAGCCCACTGCGCTCCGTTACCCCAGTAATCTCCAGCCCAAGGTGCTAATGTTTTAGCTCCCCAAGTACATTCACCAGTTGGATAACTTGAAGCATTTGTACTGTATGTTGGACGCTGTCTAGCTGGAGTTGGAGCAGGTGCTGGAGTGTAGCTCGAATCATCATCTGATGAAGAGCTTGAAGTTGCTTGCACTTGATCTGAAAGTGTTGTATTTCCAGAAGCAACAACTGATTGTTGTTGGCTTGTTTGACGTGCTTTATAAGCCGCTTCTGCTTCGGCTGCTGCTTTCGCTTCTGCCTCTGCTGCTGCTTTTTGTTCCAATAAAGTAGCTTTATCGCTTTCTGCAGTAGCTTTCTCTGCAGCAAGGTTTAACTCAGCAACTTTCAACTCTGCTTGTTTTGTTGTCAATGCTTGTGCATCGTCAGCAAGCGTTTGTTGGTTCGCAATGACAGTGTTGATTGCTTCATTATTTGCAACCTGTTTTTCAGCGATAGATTTCTTATCAGCTTTCTGTTGTTCCAACATTTTGTTGTTAGCTGATACAATCTCGCTCATGGCTGCAACACGTGAAATAGCTTCCGTAATTGATTTTGAGTTTACAATTGTATTGATATAGCTAGTTGCAGCACCGTTTGTTTGTGCGCTACGTGCTTGTTTTTCCAAAGATTCATTACGAGCAACAATGTTCTTAGAGAGCTCTGTAATTTCTCCTTCAAGTTTTTTAGATTCAGCTTGTAGAGTTTCATTCTCAGCTTCCAAGTTCGTTTGTTGAGTTTGGATAGCTGTAACTTGCGTTTGGATTTCATCTACTTGTTTTTGAGCTTCTTTTTGTTGAGCTGTCAAATTACTAATCTTACTATCTTGAGCAGCAATCTTTTCATCAGTTGTTTCAGCGTGGACAGTTGTCAATACCGCCGCTTGTGACACTAATACTGTACTTAATAAAAGTGACGCTAAGATTTTTTTCTTCATATTGTGTAGATACTCCTTCTATTTAAGACATTACTAGTATACCAAAAAAAGACATAATAAATATTACGCCTTTGTTACATTTTTATTTCTTTCTTATAGATAACATTTTTCAAAAATATATTGGAAAATAAGCATCCATAAAAAGTTTAAAATCATTGATGGGACAAGGCTATAGACGATGAAAACTGGCATCGATTCTACTGTCAATCCCATAGCAAGAGCAAGGAGATAGCTCCCCATATCAAATAGGAAACTCATCACAACTATTGTTAACATTCTTGTCCAACGGTTCAGCAAAATTACACTATTAAACTTATGGAGCGAAGCACCTATCAAGATAAATAGAAGCGTCGCAATTCCTATCAAGTGGAAAAAATAGATATCGTACACCAAACCCACTATACAGCAATAAGCTAGATAGAGATATTCTGAAACCTCAATTGTCTCAAACAAGAGAAATAAAAACAGAAAATGACTTACTAAATGAAAGTGAGGGAAGAAGGATCCTACCAATTGTCCAATATGTGCATCAATTAGTACGACAAAAGGGAGTAAAAAGAAAATACCAATTTGTTTTAACAGTCTCATTGCTAATTCCCCACTAACTCTACCACATGAAGATTTTTGGTGTCAGCACTTAACTTTACTGTTACTTCCTTTGTTAGATAATCACTGCTATGTGTTGTAGCAACAACTTCTCCAACAGGGATATCCTTAACATTAAAGTTTCCGAGCCCCCCTGTAGTCACCTTGTCTCCCGCGCTAATGTCGCTGTTGCTGTTTAATTGACTAATTTTAAGCAGTTCAGATTCCTTATCATAACCAACGATAATCCCGTAAATTTCAGTAGAACCATGCAGGATTTTAACAGAAATTTTGTCTGAATTTTCGGTGTTTGTCAATAGGTTGATCGTTGTTGAATGATCCTCCACCTTTGAAACACTACCAATCAAACCCCCGTTTGCAATGGCCAACATATTTTCAGAAGCTCCTTTTGAACTTCCCGCATCAATTGTTAACTCTTGTTTCCAAGATACTGGAGCTCGCATAATCACATCTGCTGCAATGGTTTTTGTAGCCTGCAATTTTGACTTCATATCCAGCAACTGACGTAATTGTTCATTTTCATTTTTTAAACTTTCTGATTGATTAGACTCCACCTCTAGTTGATAAAGCTGTTTTTTTAGACTTTCGTTTTCATTGTAAGTCTGCGTCAAATGTCCCAAATCTGATTTGAAAGTATCAAACCACTGAAAGGGTTTTTGAACAATTCTATCTACCAAGGAAATCCCATCTCCTAGTTTCGTCACAATAGCGCTTGAATAGGTTGTCACTAATAGTACAGAAACTGCCAGAACTGTGACAAAAACGATGATTAGATATTTTGATTTTTTAAAACGGTTCATATTCCTACCTTTATACTAAAAACCTGCTACTGTGAGCTTCTTATCAATCCTACAAACCTGCTAAGATTTTAAGAAAAATAAGAAACATCCCAGTACCAAAATCACAAGAATTGCCAGTGTATCCTTTTGACTCCATCTCAACTGTCTATACTGACTTCTACCCTTTCCTCCCTGATAACCACGCGCTTCCATGGCTATTGCCAATGAATCTGCACGCTTTAAGCTCGTCGCAAAAAGAGGAATTAAAATTGGAATCATAGCCTTTACTTTTTGAACGATGCTACCTTCGCCAAAGTCAACTCCACGAGCTTTTTGAGCATTCATAATTCTCGTCGTATCATCCATCAAGGTTGGAACAAAACGCAAACTCATTGATAACATGAGACCAATTTCATGAACGGGAACTTTCACGCGTTTCAGCGGTGCTAAAAGAGCTTCAACTGCAGCTGCCAGACTCAAAGGCATGGTCGTTAAGGTTAGCAAGGTTGAAAAGAAAATAATCAACACAAAACGACAGAAAATGATTCCTGCTTGTTGCAAAGCATAATCCGTTATTCTTATAAAAGAAAACTCAAATAGGACATTTCCACTTGAAATGAAAAAGAGCTGAAAAAGAGTCGTAAAAGCAATCAAGAAGAACATGGATTTTAATCCCTGAACGAAAAATGAGAGGGAAACGCCTGACAAAGCGATAAATATACCTGTCGCTATAAACAAAATGAGATTGGTGAGGGGATTATTAGCCCAAAATACAATCAAAATCAACAGGATCATGGCAAGCAATTTACTACGTGGATCCAAGCGATGAATAATGGAATCCCCCGGTATATAACGCCCTAAAATCATACTATCCATTTAGCGACTCCTTAAACTCCTCTATCTTGATTGGCAATTTTTTAAAAGCTACACCTCTATCTGCCAAACGTTTACAAAAGGCTGTTATTTTAGGCACACCTAACTGCACCTTTTCCATAGAGGCTACATCTTGGAAAACTTCGCTCGGTTTGCCACTTTTGATCAAACGCCCCTTTTCCATAACATAAACCTGATCAGCATATGCAGCTACGTCATCCATCAAATGCGTTACCAGAACGATTGTCATTCCAGAAAGGTGGAGTTTTTTAAACAAGGTCATCAGTTCTTTTCTGCCCAGAGGATCTAGTCCAGCTGTAGGCTCATCCAAAACCAAGACAGTTGGCTCCATGGCTAGCATACCTGCTATAGCCACACGTCTCATCTGACCACCCGAAAGTTCAAAAGGACTGCGCTCAAAGAGTGACTCATCGATGCCTACCAAGGCTAACTTTTCACGCGCAATTTTCTTGGCCTCTTCCTCAGAAACTCCAAAATTTTGCGGTCCAAATGCGACATCTTTCAAAACAGTCTCTTCGAAAATCTGATTTTCAGCAAATTGAAACACTAGACCAACTTGCTTTCGAATCTGACGAATTTCTTTATTGGTTGATGTAGGGGTAATGACGGTATCAAAAACTCGAACAGAACCCTTACTTGGTACCAATAGGCCATTTAAAAGCTGTAAAATCGTTGATTTCCCACTACCTGTGTGCCCTACTAAAGCTGTATAGGAACCATCCTCAATCGTCAAAGAAACATCAGTCAAGGCTGATGAAGATAGGGGAGTCCCCTCTTGATAGGTAAAGCTCACATTTTCTAGAGTAATTCCCATAACTTGTCCTCTAGCTCTCCTTCTGTCAAATAGCCATCCGGCAACTGATAACCAGTCTCTCTCAAAGATTCTCTCAATTGATTAGTAAAAGGCTCATCTAACCCTATCTGGTCAAGGTCATCCCGAGAAAAAAGTTCTCTTGGGCTGCTGGTTGACTCCACTTGGCCTTTTTTCATGACCAAGACACGGTCACTCATCGCAACTTCCTCTAAATCATGTGTAATGGAGACGACTGTCATCTGGTGGTCTTTTCGAATCTCTTGAACTGTCTGAATCAGTTCTCTGCGTCCCTCAGGATCCAACATACTTGTTGCCTCGTCCAAAATCAAAATAGCTGGCCTCAGGGCAACAACTCCCGCAATAGCCACCCGTTGTTTTTGTCCACCAGATAAACGAGCTGGTTCTCTCTTCTTAAAGTCCAGCATACCTACCAACTCCAAAGATTCAGCCACTCTCTTCTTCATTTCTTCACGAGGAAGTCCCTGGTTTTCTAAACCAAAGGCGACATCATCTTCAACAGTTGCCCCCACAAATTGGTTATCTGGATTTTGAAAAACCATACCAATTTGTCGACGCAAATCCCAAACATTCTCAGAGGACAGCAGTTGGCCATCTATCCAGATTTCCCCAGAGTCTGCTTCAAGCAATCCATCAATCAAACGGATAGTTGTCGATTTTCCACTCCCATTATGACCTACAATTGAAAGCCATTCTCCCCGTTTCACGTGAAACGAGACATTATTAACATCATAATGATCCTGGTCTTCCTTGTAACGAAAAGACAGATCTTTTACTTCAATAATCGATTTCATTTCGAACCAAATGTCCCTTTGAATACATGAGCGCTACCCTTGAAATAATCATAACCAGAGTAGATAGTGAAAAACAAAGCGATATAAAGTAACAGCTGACCAATTAAATTCCAATGTAAGAGCAAAAAGATAATGGCAAACATCTGACTAAAGGTCTTGATTTTCCCTGGCATCGCTGCTGCTAGAACTGTCCCTCCCGTCTCAACAAGCAACAAACGCAAGCCTGTCACCGCAAGTTCACGACAGATGATAATAGCAACAACCCAAGCCGGAGCCATACCTAACTCAATCAACATGATAAAAGCTGACATAACCAACAGCTTATCGGCCATCGGATCAGCAAATTTTCCAAAGTTGCTGACTACATTCCATTTGCGAGCAAGGTAACCATCAAGATAATCCGTTACACTAGCAACTGCAAAAATTATCGATGCTAGCAAATGACTGCCTTGTGAATGGCCCAAAGTCAAAATAAGGATAAAGAGAGGTATAAAGAGAATTCTACCAATAGTTAATACATTAGGAATTTGTTCTTTTTTCATTGATTTTTCCTTAATCTGTAGTAAATGTAAGTGTTACAGTTCCAGTCTGAGTTGTCAGCTTCGAAGTATCAATCGTTTGATTGTCCACAGTTACAGTAACTCCCTTCACTACACCTAAAGTAATGGTAACGGGATTCTTAGTTGAAACTGTTGTTTTTGCGTTTTTATTGTCTGATGACAAGGTCACACCACCTTCAAGGTCACTTCCTGAAACACTTACCCAGCTAGTTGCATCCGAAACAGTCAGCTGAACCGTAGCTGTTTCCTTACTCGTTTTATACCGAGCTTCAATGCGGTTTCCTTCGCCTGACACTGTAATAGTTGATTCCGTAGTAGAAGACGAGCTAGACGTCTGACTACTAGAAGATGAACTAGATGAGGTTGTGGAACTAGTCGAGTTCACAACACTATAATTAGCTGAAGAAGGATTTGGCTGAGTTTGGATGTAGTTCCAAACATAGTAAGTGACAAAAATTAAAATTGACAAAGCAAATAGAACGAAATAAAACAAGGGGAGATAAGACGTTTTTTTCTTATTTGATCGTCTGCGACCAGACAAGTCTTCTTCATCGACATCTACCTCTTCATAAGTGATCATACTACCTGAATCATAGGCATCCAATACAATTCTTTCATCTAACTCTACTGCCCAGGCATATTTTCTTAAAAAAGAACGAGCATAGAAGGTACTAGGAAGTTGATCAAAATCATCTGCCTCCATAGCTTCTAGAAAATGCAACTGAATTTCAGTTTTTTCCTGCAATTCCTCTAAACTCAATCCCTGATTAATTCTAGCTAAACGTAGAACCTCGCCAATTGTTTTTTTTCTCATACGTACCATTCCTTCTTTCTAGTATTAGTCATCTTTTAAGCTGGAAAGATTGTAAAATCAACTAGATCACCATTATCAATCAAACGATGTCCAGCTTCTAGAACATCCTCCAAAGTAATTTCCTGTAAAATTTTCGGAAAATCAAAAATTGTTTCTCCGCGATCCATCGGATCGTATTGAGTTGCAATAAATTCCAAAGAGTTCATGCTACTGAAAAACTCCCCAAACATCTCACTCTTAACAAGATCTAAATGTTCCTCTGTAATATCCGTATCACTACTAAACTGACGAATCGCTTTCCGAAATTGATGCGACAGAGAAACAGGCTCTTTGGTATCCATTGTCAATATCACAAAATGAAAGCGACTATTGACTTCAACCTCAAGTGACAATGACGCGTCTAACTTCCCAGACTCATATAACCTTTGAAAACGATCAGAAGTCCAACCAAACATCATCGTAAATAGTAATTTCAATAAAATATTGTAACGATAAGACTCAGCTTCTGTTATTTGCCCATTACCTCTAATCGCAACAGCAAGTTTGGGTGAAGAAACTTCCATCCGAAGACTATCTGTTTGCTTCACAGGCTGCAAGGGTAGTTGCTCTTTTGAAACCGTAAACTGGTTTGAACCTTCCTTTCCCTTTTTCGAAAAGTATTCCTCAACAACTTTTACATCAATATTTCCAACTAAAAACAGTGACATGTTGACAGGTTTGTAAAACTCTGTAAAATTCTCTTTTAAATTTGAAACTTGAATCTCAGAAATTGATTTTTCACTTCCAACAATATCTGTTGCTAAAGGAGTATCAGGATAAAGGTTGGCTAATGTTGCAAAAAACAAGCGTGAGTCTGGATCGTCTTGATACATTTCTCGTTCTTGCTGGATAATAGCCTGTTCCCTCAAAACAGACTCTTCTGTAAAATGAACATCTCCAACTAACTCATCTAGCAAATCTAAATTCTCTAATAGATGGTCAATTGTTGAAAAAAGATAGCTGGTCTTAGTAAAGCTTGTAAAGGCATTACTGTCCGCACCTAATCGAGTAAAAGCAGCCATTATATCCTCAGAATTTTCTCTTTCAAACAATTTATGTTCAAGAAAATGGGCAATTCCTGCTGGATGATGACGTAAACCTTTTTCCAAGCTTGTATAAGTTGCATCTACAGAACCAAATTGAACCGTTACAAATCCATAAACCTCATTGAAATCTTGCTTAGGGAGTAAAGAAACTGTCAATCCATTTGACAATTGTGTTTTGTAGACTATTTCCTTTACAGCAGGATAGTATTTTTCTTCAAAAGTAACCTTTGTCATTCTACTCCTTCCATAAAGTAAATCGCTTGTAACTTCAAACTATTGGCAACTTTACATACAGCTTCTTTATCAACACTCTCTAATTTTGCCACCAATCGATCAATATCAAAGCTTGATTTCCCCAATAGAGTATTCAAATAGACTCTTTCAACTAAGGTCTGTTGATTATCTTGAGCCATCAACAAAGATCGTCGAATCATCTCCTTGGTTTGTTCAAGCTCAAAATCTGTAAAGTTACCCTTTTTCAGATCTAGCAATTGATGATTCATCATTTTTCTAGCCTGATTTCGATTTTCTCTATCAATACCCGCATACATCCTTAACAGACCACTAAACAAATCCAATTGACTCGAGACTGTATAGGCTATTCCAGCATTTTCACGAACGTTTGTAAAAAGTTTCGAATGTGCAAATTCACCCAACAAACCATTCATAACAAGCATGGGCAGATGCTGATCATCACCATATTTTATAGGAGAATGATAGCCCATTTCCAAAATGGATTGCCCAACATTCCTCTGAACCATTCCCTCTCTTAGGACATTCGAATAAGATTGATGGTACTGGATAGTGATGTCGTTCTCTCTAGCTGTAAAGGGTAATGACTTCAGCGATTCTGTGATTTCTACTTCATTAAAATCACCTAAGAAAAAGAAATCAATACGATCATTCTTCAGAGCATTTTGAAAGCACGTGTAGCTACTTTCTGGAGACTCATTTGAAATGCTATTTCGTAAATCACTGTATCTCAATTGAAGACGCTCATCATGGAAGAACAAGCTATCCAACTCCTTATGAGCAAAATAAAATGAATCATCCATATCAGTAGCTAAACTAGCCAATAACTGTTTTCTTTCAATTTCAAATAAGGCTGGCTCAAAAGCACCATCTTGAGCTAAGGGAGCAAATAAAGTCTGTTTCACCAATTCCAAAATTCGAGAAGTCAAGACATTCTTTTTACTTAAAAAATCATCCCTCACATAAGTAAACGTTAAGTCAAGAATATGTGCCCGTCCCCTACGATAAGCACTTGTGGAAATATCTGTTCCATATAAACTTGCCAAGTATCTGCGAAATACTTGAGATGTTGGGTAAACTTGATTTGCCGTCTCCAACATACTCGCGCTCAACATACGTCCTGCTATTGTTTCAAGAGATAAGGGAGCAGTAAAACGAATGGTGATCTTATTTGTTTTAAACTTTTTGGATTGAACAAAATGTGCTGAAATTCCAGGCACTAATTCCATACCTTACCTCCTTACATATAGAGTTCTATTATACCACGAAAATCAAAATTTTTCTTGTTCTCTTTATAGCTTTAAAGAGTAAAACCGTTTTCATTTCAGCTAACTTTCCTTCAGCTATTTCAAGGAAAATATGGTATAATACCAAAGATTGAGGTGAATTATGGAATACAAATTATTTGAAGAATTTATTACACTCCAAGCCCTCCTAAAAGAGATTGGAATTATACACAGCGGTGGTGCTATCAAATCCTTTTTAATAGATCATCAAGTTTACTTTAATGGCGAGTTAGAAAGTAGACGTGGGAAAAAAATCCGTATTGGAGATACGATTGACATTCCTGATTTAAAGATTGACATCACCTTGACAAAACCAAGTTTAAAAGAGCAAGAAGAGTATCAAGCAGATAAGATTGAGAAAGAGCGAATTGCTAAACTTGTCAAAGAGATGAATAAAGGTGTCAAGAAAGAAAAACAAAAAACTTCTTCATCGCCTAAAACCAAACAAGTTCCACGTTTTCCAGGAAGATAACCATGTGGCTCCAACATTTAACAATTAAAACCTTTCGAAACTACAAAGAGGCAAAAATTGATTTCAATCCAAAATTAAATGTCTTTCTAGGTCAAAATGCACAAGGAAAAACCAATATTCTAGAAGCAATCTATTTCTTGGCCTTGACACGTAGTCATCGGACTCGTACAGATAAAAATCTCATTCATTTTGATAACGAGCAACTCCATCTTTCTGGCTTGCTACAGAAAAAAACAAGCTCTATCCCTCTAGAAATTGATTTAACACCAAAAGGGCGTGTGACCAAGGTCAATCACTTAAAACAAGCTCGCCTATCAGACTACATCGGACATATGAATGTTGTCCTCTTCGCACCTGAAGATCTCCAGCTAATTAAAGGAGCGCCTTCTGTCCGTCGAAAGTTTATAGACATTGAACTGGGACAAATAAAACCAATCTACTTGTCAGACTTGTCAAACTACAACCATATACTCAAGCAGAGAAATACCTACCTAAAATCCAGCCAGAAGATTGACGAAACATTTCTGTCAGTCTTAGATGATCAGTTAGTAGAGTATGGTTGTCGCGTTATAAAGCATCGGATAAAATTCATTAAAGACTTAGAGAAATTTGGTCAAAAAAAACACTTAGAAATTTCAAATAAATTAGAAGAGTTGTCAATATTTTATCAATCATCTGTCAACTTCACTGATGAAGAACAGCTAACACGTTCTTTTAAAATTGCTTTGGAGAAAAGCAGATCCAGAGACTTATTTAAAAAGAATACTGGAGTTGGCCCTCATCGAGATGATATTTCTTTTTATATCAATGGTATGGATGCTAGTTTTGGAAGCCAAGGTCAACATCGTAGCCTTGTTCTTTCTATAAAACTGGCGGAAATTGAGCTAATGGAAAGTATTACCAACGAGTCTCCAATACTACTGCTTGATGATGTTATGAGCGAACTTGACAATACACGGCAACTAAAATTACTAGAAACCATTTCACAATCTATCCAAACCTTCATTACAACAACAAGTTTAGACCACTTACAAAACTTGCCAGAAAACCTTAGTATTTTCAACATTCAAAATGGTAAAATTTCTGTAAATCAAAATTGACAACTATGTAAACAAAAAGAACTCCTGGATTTCAGGAGTTCTTTTTTACTTCTTACATGGAGTAGTTTGGTGCTTCATTAGTAATTTGTACATCATGAGGATGGCTTTCTTTTAGACCAGCCCCAGACATTTCAATAAATTGTGCATTATCATGTAGTTCTTTAAGGTTAGCTGCACCACAGTAACCCATACCAGAGCGAATACCACCAAGCATTTGGAAGACAATATCAGCTGCTGCGCCTTTATAGGCAACACGACCTTCAATTCCTTCTGGAACGAGTTTGTTTGCTTCATTGACCGCACCTTGGAAGTAACGGTCACTTGAACCTTTCTTCATTGCAGCGATTGATCCCATACCACGGTAAGTCTTAAACTTACGTCCTTGGAAGATTTCCGTTTCACCTGGTGCTTCATCTGTTCCAGCAAACATTGAACCAAGCATAACTGCATTTCCACCTGCAGCAAGGGCTTTTACAATATCTCCAGAGTACTTGATTCCACCATCAGCAATGATTGTTTTACCATATTCGCGCGCAACTGCTGCCGCATCATAAATTGCTGTCACTTGTGGGACACCCACACCTGCAATCACACGAGTAGTACAGATAGAACCTGGTCCAATCCCTACTTTGACAACATCCACACCCGCATCATAAAGAGCACGCGCACCTTCTGCAGTTGCAATATTACCAGCAATCAAAGTGCGATCTGGGAAGTGAGCACGAATTTCAGCAATTTTACGTAGAACCCCAGCAGAGTGACCATGTGCAGTATCAATAACAATTGCGTCAGCCCCTGCTTCAAAGAGAGCCTCTGCACGTTCAAATGTATCTGAAGTGACACCCACCGCACCAGCAACTAGAAGACGACCAAATTCATCTTTGGCAGCATTTGGAAACTCAATAACTTTTTCAATATCCTTAATAGTAATCAAGCCAGAAAGACGGCCTTCTTCGTCAACCAAAGGAAGTTTTTCAATACGGTGTTCTTGAAGAATATGTTCAGCTGTTGCAAGATCTGTACCAACAGGGGCAGTGACAAGATTTTCACTGGTCATATGGTTTGAGATTGGTTGATTGTAATCTGAAATAAAGCGAAGATCTCGGTTTGTTAGAATACCAACCAATTTACGATTTTCAAGTGTCTCCACAACTGGAACACCACTGATACGGTAACGTCCCATCAGTTCATCTGCTTCAGCAATCGTGTGTTCTGGAGTCAAGAAGAATGGATCAATAATAACACCATTTTCAGAACGTTTTACCTTACGAACTTCATCTGCCTGTTGCGCAATAGACATATTTTTATGGATTACTCCAAGACCACCCGCACGAGCAATAGCAATAGCCATTTGACTTTCTGTGACTGTATCCATGGCGGCTGTTATAATTGGGATATTTAAAGTCAGATTATCTGCCAATTTTGTTGTTAAATCTGCATCATTAGGCAACACATGACTTTCTGCTGGAATTAGCAATACATCATCAAAGGTAAAACCTTTTTTTAAAAATTTAGTATCCCAATTAGACATTGAAGTTTCCTCTTTTCTTTCTTTTTGAGCTTGACTCTTTTTGTATTGTATCTATCATACCATTCTATGAAAATTTGTCAATTATATTTATGGTAGAAATCATAAAAAAACTATCCCTGTGATCCTATGGAAGAGATAGTTTTACGATTCATATTTTATCTATTATTTAAAATAATTTAGTCCCATTGCTCCCTTAACTTCAGATAGAGTTTGCCCCGCAACCTCACGCGCTTTCTCACTACCTTTTTGAAGCATATTGTACACTTCTCCCATATCCTTAGCAAATTCGATACGGCGCTCACGAATAGGGCCAAGTTCCCGTTCTAATATTTCAAGTAGATAACGTTTCGTCTTCACATCACCAAGACCACCACGTTGATAATGTTCTTTCATATCTGCAATGTCTTGAGCATCTTCTGGACGACCAAACACATCTAGATAATGGAAAACCATATTTCCTTCAATCTTACCTGGATCCTCAACCCGAATATGGTCTGGATCAGTATACATGCTCATGACTTTTTTACGCAACGTATCCGCATCATCAGCTAGATAAATACCATTATTAAGGGATTTAGACATTTTAGCATTTCCATCTAAACCAGGCAAACGTCCTGCTCTCTCATTTTCTGGATAAATACCTTCCGGTTCCACCAAGACATCACAGTTATATGCGTTGTTAAAAGAACGAACAATCTCGCGAGTCTGCTCAATCATTGGTTTCTGATCTGTCCCAACAGGAACATAATTAGCCTTGAAGGCAGTAATATCTGCTGCTTGCGCAATCGGATAAACCAAAAATCCTGTCGGAATACTTTCTCCAAACCCTTTTTGAGCAATCTCTGTTTTTACTGTCGGATTTCGTTCCAAACGAGCTAGTGACACCAAATTCATATAGTACATAGATAGTTCAGCCAACTCTGGGATTTGGCTTTGAATAAAGATAGTTGACTTACTTGGATCTAATCCAACTGCTAGGTAATCTAAGGCAACATTCCCAATCGATTCTACAATCGTTTGAGGATCTTTGGCGTGATCTGTCAATGCTTGTTGGTCCGCCAAAAAAACAAACATCTCATACTTGTCTTCTTCCTGAAGTAATACTCTGTTTCTAAGGCTCCCAACATAATGTCCAATATGCAGTTTTCCTGTTGGGCGATCTCCTGTTAAAATAATGGGTTTTGTCATTTTTTTCTCCTTCGAAATGGTCTCTTCAATTATAGCATTTTTTTGTTAAAATAACAGAAAATTATTAAAATCAAACAACTAACTCATTGTAAATAAACCTGTAAACTTAATTGACACAAAATTGACAAACAAAAATTTGAATATTTCTCTCTTTTCTAGTAGAATAAATATATTACATATTATAGGAGAAAAACATTGCTTACAGTATCTGATGTTTCACTACGTTTTAGTGATCGCAAACTTTTTGATGATGTCAATATCAAATTTACAGAAGGAAATACATACGGATTAATTGGTGCTAATGGTGCTGGGAAGTCTACATTCTTAAAAATCTTAGCTGGTGATATCGAGCCAACAACTGGTCACATCTCTCTTGGTCCAGATGAACGTCTCTCTGTTCTCCGTCAAAATCATTTTGACTATGAAGATGAGCGAGTTATTGATGTCGTCATTATGGGAAATGAAAAACTTTACAACATCATGAAAGAAAAAGATGCCATTTACATGAAGGAAGATTTTTCCGATGAAGATGGTGTTCGTGCAGCTGAACTTGAAGGTGAATTTGCTGAACTTGGAGGTTGGGAATCAGAAAGTGAAGCATCTCAATTACTTCAAAACCTAAACATTCCAGAAGAATTGCACTATCAAAACATGAGCGAATTGTCTAATGGTGAAAAAGTGAAGGTTCTCCTTGCTAAAGCCTTATTTGGTAAACCTGATGTTCTTCTTTTGGACGAGCCAACCAATGGTTTAGATATCCAATCGATTACTTGGCTAGAAGACTTCTTGATTGACTTTGATAACACCGTTATCGTTGTATCCCATGACCGTCACTTCTTAAACAAAGTATGTACTCATATGGCCGACCTTGACTTTGGAAAAATCAAACTCTATGTCGGAAACTACGACTTTTGGAAGGAATCTTCTGAGCTTGCTGCTAAATTGCTAGCAGACCGTAATGCCAAGGCAGAAGAAAAAATTAAGCAATTGCAAGAATTCGTTGCTCGCTTCTCTGCCAACGCTTCTAAGTCAAGACAAGCAACGTCTCGTAAAAAAATGCTTGACAAGATTGAATTAGAAGAGATTGTTCCTTCTAGTCGTAAATACCCATTTATCAACTTTAAAGCAGAACGTGAGATTGGTAATGATCTCTTGACAGTAGAAAATCTAACTGTAAAGATTGATGGCGAAACTATCCTAGACAATATTAGTTTCATCTTGCGTCCAGGTGATAAGACAGCTCTTATTGGACAAAATGACATCCAAACGACTGCATTAATTCGTGCAATTATGGGTGACATCGACTATGAAGGAACTGTCAAGTGGGGAGTTACTACTAGCCGTTCTTACTTGCCAAAAGACAACTCGGCTGATTTTGCAGGAGGAGAGTCAATCCTTGACTGGCTGCGTCAATTTGCAAGTAAAGAAGAAGATGACAATACCTTCCTACGTGGTTTCCTTGGTCGTATGCTCTTTTCTGGAGATGAGGTTAACAAAACTGTAAACGTCTTGTCAGGGGGAGAAAAAGTACGTGTCATGCTTTCAAAACTCATGCTCTTGAAATCAAATGTCCTTGTACTTGATGATCCAACAAATCACTTGGACTTGGAATCTATCTCAAGCTTGAACGATGGATTGAAAAACTTTAAAGAATCAATCATCTTTGCCAGTCATGACCACGAGTTTATCCAAACTTTGGCAAACCATATCATTGTTTTGTCTAAGAATGGCGTCATTGATCGTATTGATGAAACCTACGATGAATTCCTAGAAAATGCAGAAGTACAAGCAAAAGTTAAAGAACTTTGGAAAGATTAAATTAGACTTCAAAACTCAGTTGGGGTAACCAACTGAGTTTTCTATCATTCTACGAGGTAACATGAAATCATTTTTTAAAACATATTGGACCTATTTTGTTTCTTTCATCATTCCTTTAGTAATTATGACTGGAGTATACCTAACTCAAGGTATCTACTGGAATAGCGATGCATCTCCACTATTAGGAGACGGTTTCCATCAATACGTTATTTTTGATGTGGCTTTACGAAATATTTTACATGGAAATGGTAGTTTGTTTTACACCTTTACAAGTGGCCTCGGACTGAATTTCTATGCTCTATCTAGTTATTACTTGGGTAGTTTTCTCTCACCTCTGGTTTACTTTTTTAATCTGTCGAATATGCCAGATGCTGTCTATCTGACCACTCTCTTAAAATTTGGATTGATTGGTCTGTCAACCTTCTTTAGTTTGACTAGATTATTTAAAGATATCCCAAAATTTTTAAAACTTGCCTTATCTACTTCCTATGCTCTAATGAGCTTTACCGTTAGTCAGTTAGAGATAAAAACCTGGTTAGATGTTTTTATCTTGATTCCTTTAATTATAACTGGTTTATACCTACTTATAACACAAAAGAAGCGCCTACTATACTTTACAAGTTTGTCAATCTTATTTATTCAAAATTATTATTTTGGGTATATGACAGTATTGTTTCTTATTTTCTGGTATCTCTGCCAAATTTCTTGGGACTTTAAAACTCGAAAATCATCTTTTCTTGATTTTGTTGTTACCTCCTTTTTAGCTGGAATGGCTAGTTTGATTATGACTCTTCCTACACTGTTTGATTTACAAACTCATGGAGAGAAGTTGACTGCCATCACAAAATTAAAGACAGATAGTAGCTGGTATTTGGATATTTTTGCAAAACAATTCATTGGATCTTTTGATACAACTAAATATGGATCTATACCAATGATTTTTGTTGGATTGCTTCCTTTTATTTTGACCATTCTATTTTTCACAATAAAATCCATAAAGTTTCACGTGAAACTTACCTATGCAATTTTCTTTACTTTTTTAATAACAAGCTTTTACATAGAAGCACTTGATTTATTTTGGCAGGGGATGCATACCCCAAATATGTTTTTGCATCGCTATGCTTGGATTTTTTCCACTCTGTTAATTTATACTGCAGCAGAAGTATTAAATCGTCTGAAAGAACTGAAGCTATGGAATCTATTTGTCTCACTTTTTCTTGTACTAACAGGATTTTTGGCTACTGTCTATTTTAAATCACACTATTCTTTTTTAACTGATTTGAATATCCTGCTCACTCTTGAATTTCTACTAGTTTATGCTCTTTTACTTCTTGCAGTCATTAGAAAATTTATCTCTATAAATCTATTTGCAATTCTTTTGTCTTTATTTATAACAGTTGAGATAAGCTTAAATGCTTCATCTCAAATGGAAGGAATAGCTAAAGAATGGGCCTTTGCTTCTCGTAGCGCCTATAATAGAGATATCACCGCTATGGAATCCATTCTAAACCAAATTGACAATCCATTTACACGTACTGAAAAACTGCAAATTCAGACTGGAAATGACAGTATGAAATTTAACTACAATGGAATCTCTCAATTTTCGTCTGTACGAAATCGCTCAGCTAGCACTAGTTTGGATAAACTGGGATTCAAATCCTCTGGAACCAACCTCAATCTCCGTTATGTAAATAACAGTCTTTTAGCAGACAGTTTATTTGGAATCCAGTACAATATTTCTGAAACTTCACTTGATAAGTATGGCTTTCAAGAGATTTATCAAAAGGATCATTTAACCTTATATAAAAATCAACTCTCTTTACCCATTGCCTTTGCCACTCAATCTATTTACACAGATGTAAACTTTAACAATCACACTCTAGATAATCAGGCTTTATTTATAAACCAGCTTGCTAATCTCAACTTAGATTACTTCTCCCAAATAGCATATGATAAAACAGATAATTCAGATGGTTTAACGAGCATCACAGGTTCTGCGAATGAAGATGCAAAGATTGATTATCAAATTGAGGTTCCTCAAAATAGTCAAGTCTATCTCTCTTTTTCAAATCTTCATTTTACGAATGATAAACAAAAGAAAGTTGACATCATTGTCAACGGTGAAAAAAAGACTTTTACAACTGACAATGCATTTAATTTCTTTAATTTAGGTTATACTGAAGAACAAAAAACTTTCAATATCAGTATTAGTTTTCCTGGAAATTCTCAAGTATCATTTGAATCACCGACCTTCTATCGTTTAGATACTCAGGCTCTTACTGAAGCAATCCAAAAAATTAAAGAACAACCTGTAGAAGTATCCACCTCTAAAAATAAAGTCTTTGCTACATATGAAGTAAAACAAGATACCTCTATTTTCTTCACTATTCCTTATGACAAAGGTTGGTCTGCATACCAAGATGGGAAAAAACTTGAAATCAAGCAGGCTCAGACTGGTTTTATGAAAGTTGATGTTCCAAAAGGAAAAGGCACCATTACACTTTCCTTTATCCCCAATGGTTTTGTTATTGGAGCAGCCTGCTCACTAACTGCCCTTCTTCTTTTTGGGATCTATAATCACAGACGAAATTTATCTAAGACAGAAAAAGATTGACCAAGGAATTGGTCAATCTTTTTAATCTTCTTCCATTTTCTTAGGTTGATAAGCTAGCATACCTAAAGCAGTAAAGAAAGCTAGTGTTATAATAAGGAAAATCACTTGGTGATGAATATTTCCTGTCATAGAGATTGTTTGTCGTAAGCCTGATACAGAATAACTCATTGGTAACCAAGGATTGACACCTTTGAAGAAATCATTTGTCAAAGCAAGGGGATAGGTCCCTGCACTTGATGCTAACTGTAATAAAAGTAAAATAAGAGAGAAGAAAGCTCCAATACGGCTATTCCAAGTTGTTAAAGCTGTCACCATAGACATGAAAGCTAAACTTGTGATTATAATTAGAATCAAGGTCCTCATCTCATGGTTCGCAGTCAATCCAATAAGATGGACACCTCCATAAACTAAAACACCTGCTAAGACAGCTATAATCCCATTTATTTCAGAGCGAGACTTCAACCAAGCCCAACGACTCTCTGGATGACGTCCAGAAGGCAACTTAGCAAAAATCATATTGGTAGATATAGCAGCAACAAAAAGAGCAACTGATATCATATAAGGAGCCATAGCAATCCCATTTACAGGGACTTGGTCATTGTCTGTTTTTGAGAGAACTAGAGGTTCAGATAATGTTTCTGCATTTTTAGATTCTGTCGAAGCTGATTTAAGTTGATTATTAGCATTGCCTAATCCTTGTCCTAATGAATCAACTCCTGTCTGTAAATTTTCAAGACTAGAGGTTAAGGTTGTTCCACCATCTGCTAGTTTTCCAGCACCATCTGCAATCTTCATAGCGCCACTTCCTAGTTGAGATGCTGCAGAAAGTAACTGTGTTGATTTATCTGTTAATTGACCAGAGCCAAATTGTAATGTAGTAAGACCTGCTATCAGCTCTGGGCTCTTATTGTTCAATTGAGCAGAACCAGATGACAAACTTTCTATACCTGATACTAATTCTGGAGCTTTTCCAGCTAACGCATCTACTCCAGCTGTCAAGGTTGATGTATTTTCTGTCAACTTACTTAATCCAGAAACTAATTTATCTAGACTAGTTGTTAAACTTGTATTCTTTTCACTTAGTTGATTAGCACCAATAGAAATAGTATCCAGTCCTTTAGTATAGTTTACAACACCTTTTTCAATTGACTGACTTCCAGGAACTAACTGATTATTTACAGAAGTTTGTAATGTTGTAAATCCATTTGACAATGTTGTCAAGGAGCTAGATGCTGCAGGTAAGAGTTGATTTGCTTTCGTCTGCACATCAGATAGATTAGATACTTGTTGTTCTGAATTCTCTATACTTTCTTTTAATCCTCCTACTGTCATTAAAATTGTTTTTGCCGACTCAATAGTAGAATTAGAATTTTTAGAAATAGCTTCTGTCAGTTCTTTCTTTTGTTCCTCTGTAAGAGATTGATAAGTAGCTGTTGATTGAAGGTTTGCAAGAGTTTTCTCTTGTTCTGTCTGACTTTTGGTCACAATATCCTGAGCAAGAGTTGTTAGATTTGGCAAAGCTTCTGACAATGTACTTTTCAGTTGAGTATTATCTGATATTGTAAGAGCTTGTAGTGTTTTATTTAGTTCTCCTAAGCTTGTTGCCAATTGCGCTATTTCTTCATTTTGTTGAGATGAGGACTCTAATTGGCTTGAAATTTCTTTAATACCAGTATTTAATTGCTCCATTCCATCTCTTAGTGTATCTGATTGATTGGATAATTGACTTGTTCCGTTAGAAAGTTCTTTCACACTATTTGTATAAGCATTTACACCAACTGAAAATTGATTGAGACCTGTATCCAGTTGTGAAACGCCACCTGTATAAGACTTTATACCTGTATTTAGCTGATTTACACCTGTCACCAACTCAGGAGTTTTTGAAGCTAATTGACCAAGTCCAGTGTCAACTTGTGAGACAGCATTTGTATAACTTTGTAAACCACTATTAAAAGTTCCTAAACCAATATGTAATTGCTCTATAGCAGACACATAGCTAGATAAGCCTTTTGTAAATTGATCCGCTCCATTTGAAAAAGTTACACTTGAGTTAGCTAGAGTATTAAGATTTGTTGTCAATGTTTGACTTCCCGTCACCAACTGATCGGCTCCATTAGCTAATTGTTCACTTCCTTCAGCTGCCTTATTTATTCCAGACTTCAAATCATTCATTTTTTGAAATAAAGCCTTAGTGTACGTTTCAGTAACATTAGTAGAGACGGTTTGTTTTAATTGTGTCATTGCAGAATCACTCATCTTACTTGCAATAAAGCTATGCCCACTTGACGTCTGATAATCAATCTGCATCTGTTCAGGATGATTCGTTAGGATAGAAGTAGCTTTTTCAGATAGATCACTTGGTAAAGTCACTACCATGTAGTAGTCACCATCTTCTAGTCCTTTTTCCCCTTCCTCTTCATTAACAAAGTGAAAATCTAAAGCCTTATTTTCTTTTAAATTAGACACCATGTCATCACCAATTGTCATTGTCTGTCCATTATAAGAAGCTTCCTTATCTTTATTGACAACTGCCACAGGTAACTCCGATACTTGACCATATGGATCCCACATGGACGATAAAAATATAATGTTGTATAAAGCTGGAATGAGAGAAATCCCTATCATTACAATGATAAAGGTCGGTTTTTTAAATATTGCTTTCCATTCTTTAAACATGTTTCCTCCTTTTTTACACATATTGTCTAAATTTTTGATATAATAGATTATACATTAAAAAATCTAAATTACAAGATAAAAAATACTTTTTTAGACATATAGTCTATTTTTGTGTACGAGGAGAAATTATGAAAGAAAGTAACAAACGTTTAAAAACAAAACGAATTATCGAAAATGCCATGGTTCAATTATTGATGGACCAGCCCTTTGATCAAATTTCTACTGTCAAGTTAGCAGAAAAAGCCGGAATTAGTCGTTCCAGCTTTTACACTCACTACAAGGATAAGTATGATATGATTGAACTCTACCAAAGTAAGCTATTTCATACCTTTGAGTATATTTTCCAAAAACATGCTCATCACAAAAGAGATGCTATTTTAGAAGTATTTGAATATTTAGAGTCTGAGCCACTCTTGGCTGCACTCTTATCTGAAAATGGGACAAAAGAAATCCAGAATTTCTTGAGAAATAAGCTTCACATTATGCTTAGCACCGACCTTCAGAAACGCTTTATGAAACTACAACTCACTCCAATTGAATTAGAATACAGTAGTATTTATCTAACAAATGCCCTATTTGGTGTTTGCCAGACTTGGATTGCTCGTGGAAAAAAAGAAAGTCCGCAAGAAATGACAGACTTCCTTATGAAAATGTTAGGTGATGTCAACTAAAAAAAGAACACCAATGGTGTTCTTTTTATCTGACTCCGCCAGTAGGACTCGAACCTACGACATCATGATTAACAGTCATGCGCTACTACCAACTGAGCTATGGCGGATAAAATAGTCCGTACGGGATTCGAACCCGTGTTACCGCCGTGAAAAGGCGGTGTCTTAACCCCTTGACCAACGGACCATCTATCTGTAGCAGATATAACCATTATATCAATTTCTTACTAATTGTCAATCACTTTTTAGATTTTTTCTCTAGAATATCTTTTAGTTTGCGGACTTTTAAACGAGTAATTGGACAACGATGATCTTCATAAAAGACAACTTCTAAATTCTTTCGATCAATTTCTCTCACATTTCCCACATTGACAAGGAAAGATTTATGGGAGCAATAAAATCGCTGGGTATGTTTGTCCTTTTCCTGAATATCTGTCATAGTTCCATAGAATTCTTTTGCAAAATTCTTACCAATAATCCGAAGTTTATGAGAAACTCCTGTAGTTTCGATATACAAAATGTCATGGTAAGGAATTTTCAAATCATTTCCTTTATAGTTGTAATCAAAATAGTCTACAACATCTTCGTTTTCAAGCAGCATGCTCTTAGTGTAAAAAATACTCTGCTCGATGCGTTTTTTGAACAATTCATCATTAATATCTTTATCAACAAAATCTAGGGCTGATACCTGGTATTTGTACGTTAAGGTAGCAAATTCAGATCGACTAGTAATAAAGACAATAATAGCATAAGGATTGTGATGACGGATAAATTGAGCCACTTCAAAGCCTTTTTTCTCGATTCCATGAATATCGATATCTAGGAAATAAAGCTGGTTTACTTCATCATTTTCGATATATTCCTTAAACTCACGAACTTTTCCTGTTGTCTTATATGAAATAGGAATATTCGATTCTTCTGAGATTTCATTCAATATTCTCTCTAGTCTCACTTGATGTTCAATAACATCTTCTAAAATTAATACTTTCATTCGAATTCCCTCTTAAATCTAATAATTTGTCTAAATGTGTTGTCTTCCATCTCTGTTTCTAAAATAATGTTGTCATACTTATCTAAAATCTCCTTGACATTATTAAGTCCTAGACCTCTATTTCTTCCCTTGGTAGAGAAACCTAAGGCAAATAAATCCTCTGAAGGCGTCATAGTGATTTTGCATGAATTCTGGATAACTATAACTGTTTCAAAATCCAT
The DNA here is from genome assembly GCF_001814835.1 of Streptococcus sp. HMSC072D07. Classification (GTDB taxonomy): domain Bacteria; phylum Bacillota; class Bacilli; order Lactobacillales; family Streptococcaceae; genus Streptococcus. Next base: position 18,620 of record NZ_KV818066.1, on the reverse strand, counting down.
TTTAATGACTGCAACTTCCATTTGTTTCAAATAACTATCTGCAGCACCTTCAACAGCATTGTTTAATAAAATGCTCATGATACGAACAAGATCAAGTAAATCTATTGACAGTCTAGTAATGATATCCTTTACTTCCAATGTAAACTCTACATCATTTTTTCGTGCATAGACAATCGATTGAGCAATTAAACTTCGTAAAGCAGAATCTTCTATATTATTTAAATCAAAGTAAGTATATTTTTCTGACCTCAATTTCTGATTTGCTTTTACTAAGACTTCATTGTAAACCCTGTTAATTTCTTGTAAATCTCCACTGTCAATCGCCATTTGCATGCTAACAAGCATCCCTGCATAGTCATGACGAAAACCTCGAATTTCATTATACAACTCCACAATTTCATCAGTATAAGTCTGTAAATGCTTTTGTTCAAATTTCTTTTGTTTTAGAGCAATCTCTTTTTCAATTTGAACCTTGTGAGAATTCATTGCAAAGAAAATCAATAACAAGCAAATAAAAACAATGGTTGATAAAATACTTCCGAAGCTATTTAAATGATGAGTTGTACTTACTATATCTGAAATAAACAATAAAATATGCAAACCAAAGAAAGCAACTATTACTTTTTTTAAAAAAGGGTACAGATAATCTTTATCAAAATAAGTAAGTTCTAAATGGAAATAAGTAATAATTTTTTTAATAATAAAATATGTTAGTAATAGTACTCCTAAATAAAACATCACTTCATGTTCTATCACAAAAGCATCACCTGTTATAGAGGATAGGGTTACTGATAAAAAAGTATGTGTACTATGATATAATAAAGACAATAGTAAACTGATAAACATTCCTTTATGCTTATCATACTTCTTTAAAACTACTATAGAAGTATATAGAATAAAAGGAAATATAAACTTTTCAATCCCTAACCCAGCTAATGAAATAAAGTCAAAGAAAAATTCAGCTACAGACTGATATACAAATATACAAGCTATAAATAAATATCTTTCTTTTTTAGTTACTTTACAAATTAATTCATAGCTTATTGTTAAAATAAAAATATGAAGAATAACTATTCCAAATCCTAATAAACTCATCCTATCACCCTATAATATTACTACTTTGTCCTATTTGAAAAAAGATGTTTAAAAAAGTAAGGTAGTCTTTTATCTCCACCTCGAATCTCCTGCAATTCTGCCTCTGTTACTTCTTTAAATTGTTCCAACTTTACTGTATTTTTCATAATGAAATCTCCTGTATTATTTTTTCTTGTAAGTTAACTTACACACCTATTATACAAAATGAAGACCTTGTAAGAAAAAATTCTTCCCAACTGTACATTTTTGCACCTGAAACGCACTTTTTTAAGAAAAAAGCTGGGATAAATCCCAGCTTCGCATCTAAAATTGATCCCAGCAGGATTCGAACCTGCGACCGTTCGCTTAGAAGGCGAATGCTCTATCCAGCTGAGCTATGAGACCTAACATGACCATTCTATCAAAAAACAAGAGCTAAGTCAATCTTCTATTTGTGGTAAGGAGAACCCTGTTGAATTGTAAAAGCACGGTAAATTTGTTCAACTAAAACCAATCTCATTAACTGATGTGGCAATGTTAGACGTCCAAAACTGACAGAAAGATTGGCCCTATTTTTTACAACAGGAGCTAGACCCAAACTTCCTCCAATGATAAAAGTAAGCGTTGAGTATCCTTTTATAGAAGCTTGCTCTAGTTGCTTACTCAATTCCTCTGAGGAGAGTGTTTTTCCTTCAATGGCTAGTACAATGACAAAGTCTCTTTCTCCAATCTTAGAAAGAATTCTTTCACCTTCTGTTTCCAAGATTTTTTGATTTTCTAATTCACTGGCTTTGTCAGGTGTCTTCTCATCAGTGAGCTCAATCATTTCTAATTTGGCAAAACGTGAAATTCGTTTTGTATATTCAGCAATTCCATCTTTAAGGTATTTTTCTTTTAATTTTCCTACTGTTACAATTTTTATTTTCATTCTTCTATTCTATCATATCCACACTTCATTTCACATCTTATACACAAAAAAATCATCAAAAATTACTAGTGAATTCACAGAATAAAGTGAGTTATCCACAACTTGTGTAAAACTTTAAGCTTTTAAGTTTGGATTAAGTTAATAGGTTTATAATCTGTGTAAATAAATAACAAACGGAGGCGTTTATGAAACACTTACAAAAATTTTACAAAAAAGGAGTTAAAGTTCTAATAATCATTCTAATCGGATTTTTAAGTGGTGCCTTAGGAAGTTTCGTAACATTACAACTTTATCAAAAACAAGGAAATCAAGCTACAAATAATAATTCTGGCACTGTCACTCAAACATCCTATAAGAATGAAAATTCAACCACTCAAGCAGTAAATAAAGTTAAGGATGCTGTTGTCTCAATCATTACTTATTCTTCTTCTAGCAGTAGACAAAGTAGTGTATTTAATGCTGACGAAACTAATTCTGATTCAGACAATCAACAAATCGCAAGTGAGGGATCAGGTGTTATCTATAAAAAGGATGATAAAGATGCCTATCTTGTAACTAATACTCACGTTATCAATGGAGCTTCAAAAGTTGATATCCGCTTAGCAGATGGTACTAAGGTTCCTGGTGAAATTGTCGGATCTGATACCTTCTCTGATATTGCTGTCGTTAAAATTTCTTCCGAAAAAGTTACAACAGTCGCAGAATTTGGAGATTCAAGTCAACTTAGTGTTGGAGAAACAGCGATTGCTATCGGTAGTCCTCTAGGTTCAGAATATGCTAATACAGTTACACAGGGGATTATTTCAAGTCTTAATCGAAATGTTTCTCTAAAATCTGAAGATGGTCAAGCTATTTCAACAAAAGCCATTCAAACAGATACAGCCATTAACCCTGGTAACTCTGGTGGTCCACTTGTAAACATTCAAGGACAAGTAATTGGTATTACATCAAGTAAAATTGCAAGTAATGGTGGAACATCTGTAGAAGGTCTTGGTTTTGCAATTCCTTCAAACGATGCACAAAATATCATTAAACAGCTTGAAAGTGATGGTAAAGTAACTCGTCCTGCTCTTGGAATTCAAATGGTTAATCTATCAAATGTTGGAGCTAGTGATCTTAGAAAACTTAACATTCCAAGTGGTCTCACTTCAGGTGTAGTTGTTCGATCTGTTCAAAACAATATGCCAGCAAATGGACATCTTCAAAAATATGATGTCATTACCAAAGTTGATGACAAAGAGATTGCCTCATCAACAGACCTACAACATGCTCTTTACAATCATGCTATCGGAGATACTATCAAAGTAACCTACTACCGTAACGGTAAGGAGGAAACAACCTCAATTAAACTAGATAAGAATTCTAGTGATTTAGAGTCTTAATTGACATCAGTGTAAAGAAAACTTTACAGAAAGTAAAAGATATGTTAGTGTAGAATCATGGAAAAATTTGAAATGATTTCTATCTCTGAAATACAAAAGAATCCTTACCAACCTCGAAAAGAATTTGATGTAGAAAAATTAAAGGAATTGGCTCAGTCAATCAAAGAAAATGGGCTCATCCAACCAATCATCGTTCGTCAATCTCCTGTAATTGGTTATGAAATCCTTGCAGGAGAGAGACGATATCGGGCTTCTCTCTTAGCTGGTCTTACTTCTATTCCAGCCGTTGTAAAGCACCTCTCAGATCAGGAAATGATGATTCAGTCTATCATTGAGAATTTGCAGAGAGAAAATTTAAATCCTGTTGAAGAAGCACGCGCCTACGAATCTTTAGTAGAAAAAGGATTTACTCACACTGAGATAGCAGATAAAATGGGGAAATCTCGTCCTTATATCACTAATTTTATTCGTTTGCTTTCCCTACCAGAATATATCTTAACTGAAGTAGAAAATGGAAAAATTTCTCAAGCGCATGCACGTTCACTAGTTGGTTTGGACAAAGAGCAGCAAGACTATTTCTTCCAACTAATTAAAAATGAAGACATCTCTGTGAGAAAGCTAGAATCACTTCTTACAGAGAAAAAACACAAGAAGCAACTAAAAAATGATTCTTTCATCAAAGACGAAGAAGATAAATTAAAAAAACTACTCGGTTTAAGTGTAGAAATTAAACTTTCAAAAAAAGATACTGGAAAGATTATTATCTCCTTTTCAAGTCAAGAAGAATACGATAGAATTATTAACAGCCTGAAATAAGGCTGTTCTTTTATTTTCTCAACTCACAAATTTATCCACCAATTTTTTTATCAAAAAGCCTACTAAATCAAGGATTTTCTTATTTATCCCCAACCTGTGGATAAATACTGCTAACATTGTGGATTCTTTTCCCCAATCTGTGGAAAAATCCTATTATCTATGGTAAAATAAGTCTAGCACTAAACTACTAAAATCATAGTAAAGGAGGAAAATTAGTTGAAAGAAAAGCAATTTTGGAATCGTATTTTAGAATTTGCTCAAGAAAGATTGACTCGATCTATGTATGATTTCTATGCTACACCTGCTGAACTCATCAAAGTAGAAGAAAATACAGCTACTATATTTCTACCGAGATCAGAGATGGAAATGGTGTGGGAAAAGCAATTAAAAGATATTATCATTGCTGCTGGTTTTGAAATTTATGATTCTGAAATCAAACCTCACTATATTTTCACTAAACCTCAGAGTACAGAATCTCCTCAAGTAAATGATACGAATAGTGTCTCTACTTACGATTACACACCTGCACTACCAACGATTCCCTATTCCGAAACAGGGTTAAAAGAAAAATATACCTTTGATAACTTTATTCAAGGTGATGGTAATGTTTGGGCGGTGTCTGCTGCACTAGCTGTATCTGAAGATTTAGCTCTGACTTATAATCCTCTTTTCATCTATGGAGGACCTGGTCTTGGAAAGACTCACTTACTCAATGCGATTGGAAATGAGATTTTGAAAAATATTCCTGATGCGCGTGTCAAGTACATTCCTGCCGAAAGCTTTATCAATGACTTTCTTGAACACTTGCGACTTGGGGAAATGGAAAAGTTCAAAAAGACTTACCGTAGCCTTGATCTCTTATTGATCGATGATATCCAATCTCTCAGTGGCAAAAAAGTCGCGACCCAGGAAGAATTTTTCAATACCTTCAATGCTCTTCATGATAAACAGAAACAGATTGTCCTAACCAGTGATCGAAGTCCTAAACACCTAGAAGGCCTTGAGGAAAGACTTGTTACACGCTTTAGCTGGGGATTGACGCAAAATATCACCCCTCCTGACTTTGAGACACGTATCGCCATTCTTCAAAGTAAAACAGAGCACTTGGATTACCATTTCCAAAGTGATACTCTAGAATACTTGGCTGGCCAATTTGATTCAAATGTTCGAGAATTGGAAGGAGCAATCAACGATATCACTTTAATTGCCAGAGTGAAGAAGATTAAGGATATTACTATTGATATTGCTGCGGAAGCTATTAGAGCACGTAAGCAAGACGCCCGCCAGATACTTGTTATTCCAATTGAGAAAATCCAAACTGAAGTTGGTAATTTTTATGGAGTGAGTGTCAAAGAAATGAAGGGGACGAGACGAGTTCAAAACATCGTTTTAGCACGTCAAGTTGCCATGTATCTAGCTAGAGAACTGACAGATAACAGTCTTCCAAAAATCGGAAAAGAATTTGGTGGAAAGGATCACACCACCGTGATTCATGCCCATGCTAAAATCAAATCATTGATTGACGAAGACGATAATTTACGTTTAGAAATAGAAGCAATCAAAAAGAAAATTAAGTAGCTTGTGGATAACTTTTCCTTTCTTATCTTTTTTATCCACATTTTTTAAACAAGCTTAGAAGCTTAAGTTTACTAAATAGCACCCAGTTTTCCACAAAATTCACACATACTATTATTACTATTAACTTTCTAATACTAAAAATAAATAAAGGAGAATCCATGATTCATTTTTCAATTAATAAAAATTTATTTCTACAAGCTTTAAATACCACAAAACGAGCAATTAGCTCAAAAAATGCTATTCCGATTTTATCGACAATCAAAATTGATATTAGCAATGAAGGAATTACTTTAATTGGATCAAATGGTCAAATTTCTATTGAAAATTTCATTTCTCAAAAAAATGAAGATGCTGGTCTTTTGATTACTTCTTTAGGTTCGATTCTTCTAGAAGCTTCTTTCTTTATCAATGTTGTATCTAGTCTTCCAGATGTAACGCTTGATTTCAAAGAAATTGAACAAAAACAAATTGTCTTAACAAGTGGTAAATCAGAAATTACCCTAAAAGGAAAAGATAGCGAACAGTACCCACGAATCCAAGAAATTTCAGCAAGCACACCTTTGGTTCTTGAAACCAAACTACTCAAGAAAATTATCAATGAAACAGCTTTTGCTGCAAGTACGCAAGAGAGTCGTCCCATCTTAACAGGTGTTCATTTTGTATTGAGCCAACATAAGGAACTAAAAACAGTTGCAACAGACTCACACCGCCTTAGCCAGAAGAAATTGACTCTTGAAAAAAATGGAGATGATTTCGATGTGGTGATTCCTAGCCGCTCTCTACGCGAATTTTCAGCGGTATTTACAGATGATATTGAAACTGTAGAGATTTTCTTTGCAAATAATCAAATCCTCTTTAGAAGCGAAAATATTAGCTTCTACACTCGTCTCCTAGAAGGAAACTATCCTGATACAGATCGTTTGATTCCAACAGACTTTAATACTACAATTACTTTTGATGTGGTTAATTTGCGTCAATCTATGGAGCGTGCACGTCTCTTATCAAGTGCGACTCAAAACGGTACTGTGAAGCTTGAAATTAAAGGTGGGGTTGTTAGCGCCCATGTTCACTCTCCAGAAGTTGGTAAAGTAAACGAAGAAATCGATACAGAGCAGGTGACCGGGGATGATTTAACTATTAGTTTTAACCCAACTTACTTGATTGATTCCCTCAAGGCTTTAAATAGCGAAAAGGTTACTATTAGCTTTATCTCATCAGTTCGTCCATTTACTCTTGTGCCAGCAGATACTGACGAAGATTTCATGCAGCTTATCACACCAGTTCGAACAAATTAAGTGAAAGAGGTTGAGCCTAGCTCGCCTCTTTTATGATATAATCAAAAAAGAAAAGGAGAGTAGTATGTATCAAGTTGGAAATTTTGTTGAGATGAAAAAACCACATGCTTGTACAATTAAATCAACAGGTAAAAAGGCCAATCGTTGGGAAATTACACGCATAGGGGCAGATATCAAAATCAAATGTAGCAATTGTGACCACCTTGTTATGATGAGTCGCTATGATTTTGAACGAAAAATGAATAAGATTATTGACTAAGAACCCTTAGTTAGAGGGTTAGCAAGTTTTCCCTTTTTGTGTTATAATGTTAGGGATTGAAATGAGAACGGAGAATGAGAAACTATGGCTTTAACAGCAGGTATCGTTGGTTTGCCAAACGTTGGGAAATCAACCCTTTTTAATGCAATTACAAAAGCAGGAGCAGAGGCGGCAAACTACCCATTTGCGACTATTGATCCAAACGTTGGGATGGTGGAAGTTCCAGATGAACGCCTACAAAAACTAACGGAAATGATTACTCCTAAAAAGACAGTTCCAACAACCTTTGAGTTTACAGATATTGCAGGGATTGTAAAAGGAGCTTCAAAAGGAGAAGGTCTAGGGAATAAATTCTTGGCCAATATCCGTGAAGTAGATGCGATTGTTCACGTTGTACGTGCTTTTGATGATGAAAATGTTATGCGCGAGCAAGGACGTGAAGACGCCTTTGTGGATCCACTTGCAGATATTGATACCATTAACCTAGAGTTGATTCTTGCTGACTTAGAATCAGTTAATAAACGCTATGCGCGTGTAGAAAAGATGGCACGTACGCAAAAAGATAAGGAATCTGTGGCAGAGTTTAACGTCCTTCAAAAAATTAAACCAGTCCTTGAAGATGGAAAATCAGCACGTACCATTGAATTCACAGATGAAGAGCAAAAAGTAGTCAAAGGTCTCTTCCTTTTAACCACTAAACCAGTTCTTTATGTTGCTAATGTGGATGAGGATGTAGTTTCAGATCCAGATTCTATCGAATATGTGAAGCAAATTCGTGAATTCGCAGCGACAGAAAATGCAGAGGTAGTAGTTATTTCTGCGCGTGCTGAGGAAGAAATTTCTGAGTTAGATGATGAAGATAAGCAAGAGTTTCTTGAAGCACTTGGCTTGACAGAATCAGGTGTTGACAAGTTGACTCGTGCAGCCTATCACTTGCTTGGGCTTGGAACTTACTTCACAGCTGGTGAAAAAGAAGTCCGTGCTTGGACCTTTAAGCGAGGGATGAAAGCTCCTCAAGTAGCTGGTATTATCCACTCAGACTTTGAAAAAGGCTTTATTCGTGCAGTAACAATGTCATATGAGGATCTAGTGAAATATGGATCTGAAAAGGCTGTAAAAGAAGCTGGACGCTTGCGTGAAGAAGGAAAAGAATATATCGTTCAAGATGGCGATATCATGGAATTCCGCTTTAACGTTTAATAACATTTAATAAATAGTGTCAATTAGGTTGGAAAAAAATTCCAACCCTTTTGGCTTTTGAAAGGAAAAATAAATGACTAAATTACTTGTTGGATTAGGAAATCCAGGGGATAAATATTTTGAGACCAAGCACAACGTTGGATTTATGTTGATTGACCAATTGGCCAAAAAACAAAATGTTACCTTTACACATGACAAGATATTTCAAGCTGACCTAGCTTCTTTTTTCTTCAATGGAGAAAAAATTTATCTGGTCAAACCAACAACATTTATGAATGAAAGTGGAAAAGCGGTTCATGCTTTATTGACTTACTATGGTTTGGATATTGAAGATTTACTCGTTATTTACGACGACCTTGACATGGAAGTCGGGAAAATTCGTTTAAGAGCAAAGGGATCAGCGGGTGGTCATAATGGTATCAAGTCTATTATTCAACATATTGGAACTCAAGTATTTAACCGTGTTAAAATAGGTATTGGAAGACCTAAAAAAGGCATGTCGGTTGTTAATCATGTTTTAAGTAAGTTTGAACAGGATGACTATGTGGGTATTTTACAGTCTATTGACAAGGTTGACGATGCTGTAAACTACTATTTACAAGAGAAAAACTTTGAGAAAACAATGCAGAGGTATAATGGTTAAATGGTGACTTTATTAGATTTATTCTCAGAAAATGATCAGATAAAAAAATGGCATCAAAATCTGATAGATAAGAAAAGACAACTAATACTTGGTTTATCAACGTCTACCAAGGCTCTTGCAATTGCAAGCAGCCTAGAAAAAGAAAATAAGATTGTGTTACTGACTTCAACTTATGGAGAAGCAGAACGAATTATCAGTGATCTTCTTTCTCTCTTAGGAGAGGAACTTGTCTATCCTTTTTTGGTCGATGATTCTCCTATGGTAGAGTTTTTGATGTCTTCGCAAGAAAAAATCATTTCGCGGGTTGAAGCCTTGCGTTTTTTGAATGATCCATCTAAGAAAGGGGTTTTAGTTTGTAATATTGCAGCGAGTCGGTTAATTTTACCCTCTCCGACTAGATTTAAAGAAAGTACTATAAAAATTGCAGTCGGTGAAGAATATGACCAACACGAGCTACTTCACCGGTTAAAGGAAATTGGATATCGAAAAGTTACTCAAGTACAGACACAAGGTGAGTTTAGTATTCGAGGAGACATTTTAGATATTTTTGAGATGTCTCAGTTAGAACCTTTCCGAATCGAGTTTTTTGGCGATGAAGTAGATGGTATTCGTACTTTTGAAGTCGAAACACAATTATCGAAAGAAAATCAGACAAACCTCACTATCTTTCCAGCTAGCGACATACTTTTGAGAGAAAAAGATTATCAACGAGGACAGTCAGCTTTAGAAAAGCAAATTTCAAAGACTCTATCACCAATTTTAAAATCATATTTGGAAGATATTTTGTCAAGTTTTCATCAAAAACAAGTACATTCAGATAGTCGAAAGTTTTTGTCCTTATGTTACGATAAAGCATGGACTGTATTTGATTATATTGAAAAAGATACACCAGTATTCTTTGATGACTATCAAAAATTGATGAATCAGTATGAAGCCTTTGAAAGAGAATTAGCACAATACTTTACAGAAGATTTACAGAATGGTAAATCATTTTCCGAGATGCAGTATTTTGCAGATACAGAGCAAACCTATAAAAAACAAAGTCCAGTTACCTTTTTCTCTAATCTGCAAAAGGGCTTAGGAAACCTCAAGTTTGATCACATTTATCAATTTAATCAATACCCAATGCAAGAGTTTTTCAATCAATTTTCATTTTTAAAAGAAGAAATTGAGCGATACAAAAAAATGGACTACACTATTGTTTTGCAGTCTAGCAATTCAATGGGAAGTAAAACATTGGAGGATGTTTTAGAGGAATATCAGATCAAATTGGATTCCAAAGATAAGTCAAGTATCTGTAAAGAATCTGTAAACTTGATTGAGGGTAATCTAAGACATGGTTTTCATTTTGTAGATGAAAAAATTCTCTTGATTACTGAACATGAGATTTTTCAAAAGAAATTAAAACATCGTTTTCGAAGACAACATGCTTCAAACGCAGAGCGATTAAAAGATTATAATGAACTTGAAAAAGGGGATTATGTTGTTCACCATATCCATGGAATTGGTCAATATCTAGGAATCGAAACAATTGAAATCCAAGGCATTCACCGTGATTATGTCAGTGTACAGTATCAAAATGGTGACCAAATCTCCATCCCAGTAGAGCAGGTTCAGTTACTGTCCAAATATGTTTCAAGTGATGGGAAACCTCCTAAACTCAATAAATTAAATGACGGTCATTTCAAAAAGGCCAAGCAAAAAGTTAAGAACCAGGTAGAGGATATAGCTGACGATTTAATTAAACTGTATTCTGAGCGTAGTCAGTTGAAGGGTTTTGCTTTCTCAGCTGATGATGAAGATCAACATGCTTTTGATGATGCCTTCCCTTATGTTGAAACGGATGATCAACTTCGTAGTATTGAGGAAATCAAGAGAGATATGCAGGATTCTCACCCCATGGATCGACTTTTGGTTGGAGATGTTGGTTTTGGGAAGACTGAAGTAGCAATGCGTGCTGCTTTTAAGGCAGTCAATGATCACAAACAGGTGGTCGTTCTAGTTCCAACGACGGTTTTAGCGCAACAGCACTATACGAATTTTAAGGAACGATTCCAAAATTTTGCTGTTAATATTGATGTGTTGAGTCGCTTTAGAAGTAAAAAAGAGCAGGCAGAAACACTTGAAAAACTAAAGAATGGTCAAGTCGATATTTTGATTGGAACGCATCGTGTTTTGTCAAAAGATGTTGTGTTTTCAGATTTGGGATTGATGATTATTGATGAGGAACAACGATTTGGTGTCAAGCATAAGGAAACTTTGAAAGAACTGAAAAAACAAGTAGATGTTCTAACCTTGACAGCAACGCCAATTCCTCGTACTCTCCACATGTCTATGCTGGGAATCCGAGATTTGTCTGTTATTGAAACTCCTCCAACCAATCGCTATCCTGTTCAAACCTATGTATTAGAGAAGAATGATAGTGTCATTCGTGATGCTGTCTTGCGTGAAATGGAGCGTGGAGGTCAAATTTACTATCTTTACAATAAGGTTGACACGATTGACCAGAAGGTTTCGGAATTACAGGAGTTGATTCCAGAGGCTTCGATTGGGTATGTTCATGGACAAATGAGTGAAATTCAGTTGGAAAACACTCTACTGGACTTTATTGAAGGTCAGTATGATATTTTGGTGACGACTACTATTATTGAGACAGGGGTAGATATTCCAAATGCCAATACCTTATTTATTGAAAATGCAGACCATATGGGTTTGTCAACCTTGTATCAATTAAGAGGAAGAGTCGGTCGTAGTAATCGTATTGCTTATGCCTATCTCATGTATCGTCCAGAAAAATCAATCAGTGAAGTCTCTGAAAAGAGATTAGAAGCAATTAAGGGATTTACAGAATTAGGCTCAGGATTTAAGATTGCGATGCGAGATCTTTCGATTCGTGGAGCAGGAAATCTCCTAGGAAAATCGCAGTCTGGTTTCATTGATTCTGTTGGTTTTGAATTGTATTCACAGTTATTAGAGGAAGCTATTGCTAAACGGAACGGTAATGGGAATAAAAGAATCAAAGGAAATGCTGAGTTGATTTTACAAATTGATGCTTATCTTCCTGATACTTATATTTCTGACCAACGACATAAGATTGAAATTTACAAGAAAATTCGTCAAATTGACAATCGTGTCAACTATGAAGAACTACAAGAAGAGTTGATGGACCGCTTTGGAGAATACCCAGACGTAGTAGCATACCTTTTAGAGATTGGTTTGGTTAAGTCATATTTTGACAAGGTATTTGTAGAACGTGTGGAAAGAAAAGAAAATAAGATTACAGTTCAATTTGAAAAAGTCACTCAACGACTATTCTTGGCTCAAGATTATTTTAAAGCCTTATCTGCAACGAACTTAAAAGCAGCTATAGCTGAGAATAAGGGATTAATGGAAGTTGTATTTGATGTCCGAAACAAGAAGGATTATGAAATTTTAGAAGGTTTGCTGATTTTTGGAGAAAGTTTATTAGAGATAAAAGAATCAAAGGAAGCAAATCCCATTTAACATTTTTCTTCTATAAAAAGGATAAAAATGGTACAATAATAATTTGAGGTAATAAAAATGAGATTAGACAAGTATTTAAAAGTATCACGAATTATTAAGCGCCGCACAGTCGCAAAAGAAGTAGCAGATAAAGGTAGAATCAAGGTGAATGGAATCTTGGCCAAAAGTTCAACGGATTTGAAAGTTGATGACCAAGTTGAAATTCGCTTTGGAAATAAGTTGTTGCTTGTTAAAGTACTAGAAATGAAAGATAGTACAAAAAAAGAAGACGCAGCAGGCATGTATGAAATTCTCAGTGAAACACGGGTAGAAGAAAATGTCTAAAAATATTGTACAGATGAATAATTCTTTTATTCAAAATGAACATCAACGTCGTCGTTACCTGATGAAGGAGAGACAAAAACGAAATCGTTTTATGGGTTGGGTCCTTATTTTGATGATCTTGTTGTTTATTTTACCAACTTATAACTTGGCTCAAAGCTATGATCAGTTACTACAACGCCGTCAGCAATTGACAGAGTTGAAAGAGCAGTACCAAACTCTTAGTGATGAAAAGGATAAGGAATCCGCCTTTGCTGCAAAGTTGAAAGATGAAGACTATGTAGCAAAATATGCACGCGCCAAGTACTATTACTCAAAGAAACGAGAAGCAATTTACACAATTCCTGATTTGCTTCCGAGGTAATGTCATGGAAAATTTATTGGAAGTTGTTGAGCAATTTTTAAGTTTATCAGATGAAAAATTAGAGGAATTGGCAGCTAAAAACCATTTATTACGATTACAAGAAGAAAGGGAAGAGAAGAATGCGTAAGTTCTTAGTAGTTTTATTGCTACCTGCTTTTATCATAACCTCAAGAGTAGTTAGCACAGAAAAACAGCTTCCTTACTCTTCGCAAGAAATTTATTATCTAACTGAGTCTGATTATGGATTCTACTATAAAGAAACTCTGGAATCCCCAATGGTATATGGAGAAACAGCCGTCTATGCTAATGAGGATCTTGTTAAGGAGTCTGGTAAATTGACTCCTGGAACCACCTTTAAAATAGTAGAATGGCGTTTGAATAGACAAGGTGTTCCTGTTTTTAAATTAGATAATCACCAGTTTATCCTTGCAGATAAGCGGTTGGTCTATGATCAAAGTCAAGTTCAAACTCAAAATAGACAAGTATGGTTGGAGCAGGGGTTTGTTATCTATAACAGTCCCTATGATGCGAAAGAAATTTCTTCAACCCTCTCTCCCTATCAACGCGTAACGGTGGATAGAGCTCTCTTTGCTGAGGGACAAGAATTTCTTCATATCAATCAAGTTGGGTGGGTATCAAAAGAGTTCACCTCAGAAGAAGACAATCGCATCCAGAAGGTTCAAGAAGTTTTATCAAACAACTATCAGAATGAAAATTATTCTATTTATGTTAAACAACTGAGTACAGGTAAAGAGGCTGGGGTGAATGAAGACAGCAAACTTTATGCAGCTAGCATCTTGAAACTAGCCTACCTTTATTACGCTCAAGATAAGATAAATCAAGGGGAATATACGCTAGACAGTAGCTTCAAGTATATCCCAGAAGTAAATAGTTTCCCTGGGTCCTATAAACCAGAAGGTAGTGGTAGCTTACCTAAAAAAGAAGATAACAAAGAATACAGTCTTCAACAGTTAATTACCAAGGTAACAAAAGAGTCTGATAATGTTGCTCATAATATTTTAGGTTATTACGTGACCAATCAATCTGACGGGGCTTTTAAAGAAAAAATGTCCACCATTATGGGCGAAGATTGGGATGTGAATGATAAACTGACTTCTTCAAAAATGGCTGGAAAAGTCATGGAAGCTATTTATAATCAGAATGGTTTTGTCCTAGAGTCTCTAGGTAAGACTGATTTTGACAACCAAAGAATCGCAAAAGGTGTTTCGGTTAAGGTAGCTCATAAAATTGGAGATGCCGATGAGTTTAAACATGACACTGCCATTGTTTATACGGATTCTCCTTTCGTTCTTTCCATTTTCACCAAAAATTCTGATTATGATACTATTGCTAAGATAGCCAAGGATGTCTATGAGGTTCTAAAATGAGGGACCAGGATTTTTTAAATCATTTTCTCCGAAAAGAGTATTTCAAAAAACATTCTAAAGTCGTATTAGCTTTGTCTGGCGGACTGGACTCAATGTTTTTATTCCAGCTATTGTCTACTTATCAAAATGAGTTAGAAATTGAGTTGATTTTAGCACATGTCAATCACAAGCAGAGAAGGGAATCTGACTGGGAGGAAAATGAACTAAGGAAGTTAGCTGATGCAGCTGAACTTCCTATTTATATCACAAGCTTCTTAGGAGACTTTTCAGAAGCGCGTGCTCGAGAGTTTCGTTATGATTTTTTTAGGAAAATCATGAAAGAGATTGGAGCGACTGCCTTGGTTACTGCCCACCATGCAGATGATCAAGTTGAAACGATTTTGATGCGCTTGATTCGAGGAAGTCGGCTCCGTTATTTAACAGGAATAAAAGAAAGCCAAGTAGTTGATGGAATTGAAATCATTCGTCCCTTGTTGCATTTTCATAAAAAGGATTTTCCACCAATTGTTCATTTTGAAGATCAAACAAATCAGGAAAATACCTATTTTCGCAATCGCATTCGGAATAGGTATTTACCAGAGCTTGAAAAAGAAAATCCTCGTCTTAAATCCGCCCTTTTAGATTTAGGAAGGGAAATTTCAGATTACCAAGCAACAATAACGGAACTTTCGAAACAAATTGATGTGGAAGATTTGAATGAGCTATTTTCATACTCTCAACAAACTCAAGGAATCTTGCTCCAAAACTATCTTAATCAATTTCCAGACTTAAATCTGACAAAGGCTCAGTTTGCTGAAGTTCGACAGATTTTAGCAACGAAAAGTCAGTATCGTCATTCTCTTAAAAATGGCTACGAATTGATAAAAGAGTATCAACGGTTTCAAATTTGTAAAATCAGTCCTCAGGCCGATGAAAAGGAAGATGAACTTGTGTTACACTATCAAAATCAAGTTCGATATAAGGGCTATTTATTTTCCTTTGGCATTCCTATTGAAGGGGATTTTGTTCAAAAAGTAACGGTTTCACGGGAAACATCTGTATATATTAGATGTCGAAAACCTGGCGATATTATTAGGCTGAATGGTTATCGAAAGAAACTGAGACGCTTATTTATAGATTTAAAAATCCCTATTGAAAAACGAAAAACAACCCCTATTATTGAGCAATTTGGAGAAATTGTCTCAATTTCAGGAATTGCGACCAGTGATTTGAGTAAAAACACGAAAAATGATATAATGAACACTGTAATTTATATAGAAAAAATAGATAGGTAAAAAGATGTTAGAACACGATATTAAAAAAATCCTCGTTTCACATGATGAAATTACAGAAGCGGCTAAAAAGCTAGGTGAACAATTAACCAAAGACTATGAGGGGAAAAATCCAATTCTTATTGGAATTTTGAAAGGATCGATTCCTTTTATGGCTGAATTGGTTAAACATATTGATACGCATATTGAGATGGATTTCATGATGGTATCTAGTTACCATGGTGGAACAGCAAGTAGTGGTGTCATCAATATCAAGCAAGACGTGACGCAAGATATCAAAGGAAGACATGTTTTATTTGTAGAGGATATCATCGATACAGGTCAAACCTTGAAGAATTTGCGAGATATGTTTATTGCAAGAGAAGCAGCTTCTGTTAAAATCGCGACTTTGTTGGACAAACCAGAGGGACGCGTTGTTGAAATTGAAGCGGATTACACTTGCTTTACTATTCCAAATGAGTTTGTAGTAGGTTATGGTTTGGACTATAAAGAAAATTATCGTAACCTTCCTTATGTCGGAGTTTTGAAAGAAGAAGTTTATTCAAATTAGAAAGATCTATCTTTAATGAAAAAACAAAATAATGGTTTAGTTAGAAATCCATTTCTATACTTGTTAATTATCTTCTTCCTAGTGACAGGATTCCAGTATTTTTACTCTGGAAATACTGCTGGGCGAAGCGAAAAAATTAACTATACAGAATTGGTAAAAGAAATTACAGCAGACAATGTAAAAGAATTAACCTATCAGCCAAATGGCAGCATCATTGAAGTGTCTGGTGTTTATAAAAATCCTAAGACTAGTAAAGAAGAAACAGGAATTCAATTTTTCACTCCTACAGCTACAACAGTAGAAAGATTCTCAAGTACTATTCTTCCGTCTGATTCAACAGTTTCAGAATTGCAAAAACTTGCTTCTGAACATCAGGCAGAAGTAACAGTCAAACATGAGAGTTCAAGCGGTATGTGGATCAATATCCTTGTCTCTGTTGTGCCATTTGCTATTCTTTTCTTCTTCCTATTCTCTATGATGGGAAATATGGGAGGGAATAGTGGCCGAAATCCAATGAGTTTTGGACGTAGCAAGGCCAAAGCTGCAAACAAAGAAGATATCAAGGTACGATTCTCAGATGTTGCTGGTGCCGAGGAAGAAAAACAAGAATTAGTAGAAGTTGTTGAATTCCTAAAAGATCCAAAACGATTTACCAAACTTGGTGCGCGTATTCCTGCAGGTGTTCTTTTAGAGGGACCTCCGGGAACAGGTAAGACCTTACTTGCTAAGGCGGTTGCTGGAGAAGCAGGAGTTCCATTCTTTAGCATCTCAGGATCGGACTTTGTAGAAATGTTTGTCGGAGTTGGGGCTAGCCGAGTTCGTTCACTTTTTGAGGATGCAAAAAAAGCAGCGCCAGCCATCATCTTTATCGATGAAATTGATGCCGTTGGTCGCCAACGTGGTGTCGGTCTTGGTGGAGGTAATGATGAACGTGAACAAACCTTGAACCAACTCTTGATTGAGATGGATGGTTTTGAGGGAAATGAAGGAATTATTGTTATCGCTGCGACGAACCGTTCAGATGTTCTAGATCCAGCTCTTCTCCGTCCAGGACGTTTTGATAGAAAAGTCTTAGTTGGTCGCCCTGATGTTAAAGGTCGTGAAGCAATCTTGAAAGTTCACGCTAAAAATAAACCTCTGGCAGACGATGTGGATTTGAAACTAGTTGCCCAACAAACTCCAGGTTTTGTGGGAGCTGACTTGGAAAATGTTCTAAATGAGGCAGCCTTGGTTGCAGCCCGTCGCAACAAGTCAGTCATTGATGCTTCAGATATTGATGAGGCAGAAGACAGAGTGATTGCTGGACCATCTAAGAAGGATAAAACAGTATCACAAAGAGAACGGGAATTGGTTGCTTATCATGAGGCTGGACATACTATTGTTGGTTTAGTCTTGTCAAATGCCCGTGTTGTTCATAAAGTTACCATTGTACCACGTGGACGTGCAGGTGGTTACATGATTGCGCTTCCGAAAGAGGATCAAATGCTTCTATCTAAGGAAGACATGAAAGAACAATTAGCAGGTTTGATGGGTGGTCGTGTAGCTGAAGAGATTATCTTTAATGTCCAAACGACAGGAGCTTCAAATGACTTTGAACAAGCTACACAGATGGCGCGTGCAATGGTCACTGAATACGGTATGAGTGAAAAACTTGGCCCAGTTCAATACGAAGGTAATCATGCTATGTTTGGTGCACAAAGTCCTCAAAAATCAATTTCAGAACAAACAGCCTATGAGATTGACGAGGAAGTTCGTTCATTATTAAATGAGGCACGAAACAAAGCAGCTGAAATCATCCAATCAAATCGTGAAACTCATAAGTTGATTGCAGAAGCATTGTTGAAATACGAAACATTAGATAGTACACAGATTAAATCTCTTTACGAAACAGGGAAAATGCCTGAGACAGTAGAAGAGGAATCCCATGCACTATCTTATGATGAAGTAAAATCAAAAATGAGTGAAGAAAAATAAATTTAGAGAGGTTCAACCTCTCTTTTATGTTCTAATGTGATGGCTACCGAGCAGATGCCTTGATAGTCGATCC
>NZ_KV818065.1:0-36013 GCF_001814835.1 Streptococcus sp. HMSC072D07 | reverse complement strand
GCTTTTCAACTCTTTCTATTATACCTACTTTTCCGCCTTTGTCAAGAACTTTTTTCTTCTTTATCGAAATTCTGAAAAGATAAGGGAAAGTTCTCTCAGAAGAGCTTTCCGTCCTCTAAAGACTTCTCCTCCTATTAGACGATCTATTAGCTCTTGTTTTTCCATACTCTGCTTTGATTTGTAATTCTTTAGAAGTTCGTGAAAAAGATAATAATCGTCCAGCCTGAGTCCTTTTTCTCCTAGACGGTGGCTAATCTCACTCACCTCTTCATAGGGTTCTTTGTCGAAACGACGCTTGTGACTTTCCTGCTTACGGATGTAATCTAGAATACGATTTCTAAATTTTGTTTTAAAGCAAACATAAAGTTGATGGCGCTCGCCCTCTAGTAACTCTGGGTTGCGAGTCACCAGCTCATATAGGCATAACATGCCTTCTTGATCCCAGTCCTCTTTCTCCCACAGATGCAAATGATAATCTTTGCGACACTTATGGACAATTCCCTTACTTTCTTCATATAAGTCTTTTAGATTCATAGACCTCTCCTTTCTGCATTTAGTTTAGCAAAATGCGCGAGCCCATGGGTCTACTTCCTCTGTTTTATACTTCTTCCTTCCTCAACGGCACATAAAAAGAGAGGCAAAGCCTCTCTGGGGTTATAATTCTGCAATTTGGTTGAGGTTCACTTCTGCAATCGTATCATTACCAAACATAGAGATAATCATCTTCACTTTATTGTTATCAATTTCAGTAATTTTACCTGTGTAGTCTGCAAAAGCGCCATCAATGATGCGGACTGTCTGACCAACTTCAACATCAATATCAAACTCTTGAACAGTTTGTCCCATTGAAACCAAGATATCACGGATTTCTTGTTCCAATAGTGGAGTTGGTTTTGATCTGTTCCCGTGTGAGCCGACGAATCCTGTTACATTAGGTGTGTTTCGAACAACGAACCATGCTTCATCTGTCATGACCATTTCCACAAGGACATAACCTGGAAAGCGATTCTCTTCAACTTCCTTTTTCTTTCCATTTTTCTCAACTTGCACGGTTTGTGTTGGAATTTCAACGCGTAGAATATTATCCAACATGTTATATGTTTGCGCACGTTGCAATAGATTTTCTTTTACCTTATTTTCATAGCCAGAATAAGTTTGTAGAACAAACCATCCCTTGTCAAAACTATCCATGATATTTCCTTTCATACATATATAGAAGAAAGTTAGCAGAAGTTCTCCGCTTCTCTTCTAAAAAATGTTAATAAATCGAATCAAACCTGAAACAATCAACTGGTCAAAAATGTAAATGATGACCACAAAGAAGGCTGTGTATTCCATAATAGAGCGAAAATCTCTCCAGCTTTCTTTGCGAGTTGGCCAAGTTGTTTCTTTAAGAAGTTTAAAAATATCCTTAATAAAACCCATCGTTCTCTCCTATCTCGTTTCTCTATGTGTCGTATATTTTCCACAATGTTTACAAAATTTATTTACTTCTAGTCGTGTTGGCTTGGGGTTCCCACTAATTTTGATTGAGTAATTCCTTGAACCACAAACTGCACAAGCTAGGCTTGCTTTTTTTAGTGCCATAACGCCTCCATCTTATCTATTATAACAAGAAACCTAGGCTTTGACAAGCCTCTTAACGAAATAGATTAAGGATTGAGTCCCATATTGTCTGGGCTTTTTCTTTTATCTTGGCTTCTGAAATCGCCCGACCTGCTTCATCTACAAGATTTTGAGCACGACTACGAATATCTCCTATCGGATCCTCAGACTGGTTTGTCTCATTCTCAGCAACCTGCTTTTTCGTATTTTCTGGTTCAATCCCATTTTGTTTATAAGCATTCTCAACTGTAAAAGTGCTACCTGGAGTGTGGGGCAAAATGGTATTAGCCATACTTCTAAAGACATGGGCTGCTCCATTTGAGGTCGAACCTGCTAGATAATGACTCTCATCTGTTGTTGGGAAACCGAGCCAGTGGCTGATTACAACATCTGGAGTATAGCCAATCACCCACTGGTCACTGGTATATTCTGGGTTGAAAACAGCTTCAGTCGTACCTGTTTTACCAGCCATAACGTAATCCGCTGGTGACGAACTAATTCCTGTACCATTGGTAAATGTTCCTAGCATCATACTGGTCATTTTATCAGCTACCGACTTATCAATCACTCGTTTTTGGGAATTTTTATGACTCTTTATGACCTGACCGCTGGCATTCTCAATACGAGTGATGAAATGAGCTTCAGGCATTAGACCTCCATTGGCAAAGGCTGCATAGGCTTGCGCCATCTGGAGAGGATTCGTCTCCACACCTCCACCAAGAGCAACTCCAAGAACTCGGTCAACTTTTTCCATATTCAGGCCAAATCTCTCCCCAGCGTCAAAAGCTTTGTCAATACCTAATTCATTTACAGTCGCAACTGCCGGTAGGTTGAGTGATTCCGCCAAGGCCTGATACATAGGTACTTCTGGAGATGTCTTAATGCCCGCATAGTTGTCTACTTGATAACTGTTGTACTGCATCGTATGATTATCCAGTTGCTTGTTCAAGGCCCATCCCGCTTCTACTGCAGGTGTATAAACGACTAAAGGTTTAATGGTTGAGCCTGGGCTACGTTTAGACTGAGTGGCATAGTTAAAATTACGAAAGCCTGGTTTGTCATCCCCAGCTACACGACCAACAACTCCACGCACTCCACCAGTCTTGGGTTCTAGAGAGACACTACCTGATTCGGCATGCGTTCCGTCTTCTGCTGTTGGAAATAGCGAAGTGTTTTCGTAAATAACCTGCATGTTTGCTTGGTAGTTTTGGTCAAGCTCTGTGTAGATTCGATAGCCGTTGTTGACAATCTCTTCTTCTGTGAGATTGTACTTGGAAACCGCTTCGTTGACAACTGCATCAAAATAGGACGGGTAACGATAATCCGAAACTTTGCCTTCATACTTATCTTGCAGTTGAGAAGCCATATCTACTCCAGCCGCTTCGGTCTCTTGATTATTATCAATATAGCCCGCTGCAACCATATTTTGTAATACAGTATCCCTACGGTTGGTCGAAGTTTCAACAGAATTTAATGGATTATACAATTCTGGTCCCTTGAGCATCCCTGCTAGAGTCGCCGCCTGATCAAGCGTTAGTTGCGAAGCGGATACACCGAAATATTTCTTACTTGCATCTTCAACACCCCATACCCCATTTCCAAAGTAGGCGTTATTGAGGTACATAGTAAGGATTTGCTCCTTGCTGTATTTTTTTGTCAATTCTAAAGCTAGGAAAAACTCCTTGGCCTTCCGTTCAACGGTTTGGTCCTGAGACAGATAGGCATTTTTCGCCAACTGTTGGGTGATGGTAGAACCACCTCCAGAACGACCTGCTGTGACAATAGCTAGGAAGAAACGACCATAGTTAATCCCGTCATTTTTATAGAAGGAACGGTCCTCTGTCGCGACGACAGCATTCTGCAAGTCTTTACTAATATCTGTCAGCTCAACATAGGTCCCCTTTTGACCGGATAGGGCGCCTGCCTCTTTTTCTTCGCGGTCAAAAATCAGAGTTCGCGTTTTCAAGGCATTTTGTAAGTCATTGACATTGGTAGACTTGGCTATCGCAAATAGGTAGGTTCCTACTAGCAAACCTGCACTTAACCCTAAAATGATGACGATTTTTGTCAGATGATAACGACGCCAAAATTTCCGAATCGGGCCTACTTGGGACAATTTTTTTCTATCGCTCCGTGAACGACGCATGCTAGTCGAATCAGACTCCGCGGATTCATTCGTTTCTTTTTTAAAGAGAGAAAGAAATTTCTCAAATAATTTATCTAATTTCATGCGTTTATTTTATCATCTTCACCATAGGAACTCAAGAATTTAGCTACTCCCTATCCAAATAGGGCTTTTTTTGTTACAATATCTGTATGCAATTCACATTTACACTACCCGAATCCTTGCCTCAAATGACGGTCAAGCAATTCCTAGAGGAACAACTCCTTATCCCTAGAAAAATCCGTCATTTTTTGAGAACAAAGAAGAACATCTTAATGAACCACAAAGAAGTTCACTGGAACGAGATGGTCAAACCAGGTGACATTTGCCAGTTGACTTTTGACGAGGAAGATTATCCCCCAAAAGAAATCCTTTGGGGAAACCCAGACCTCGTTCAAGAAGTTTATCAAGATCAACATCTCATTGTTGTCAATAAACCAGAAGGCATAAAAACACACGGCAATCAACCTGATGAAATTGCCCTTCTCAACCATGTCTCTGCACACGTTGGCCAAACCTGCTATGTCGTTCATCGCCTGGATATGGAAACAAGCGGTTTAGTACTTTTTGCTAAAAATCCTTTTATCCTTCCCATTCTCAATCGTTTGTTGGAAAAAAAGAAAATTGCTCGTGAGTACTGGGCACTCGTAGAGGGGCAAGTAGGGAACAAAGAACTTATCTTCCGAGATAAAATTGGTCGTGATCGACACGATCGCAGAAAACGAGTGGTAGATTCCAAAAGTGGGCAACATGCCGAAACTCAGGTAAGCAGATTAAAGCAATTCCCAAACAAAACTTCCTTAGTTCGTTGCAAACTAAAGACCGGTCGAACGCATCAAATCCGTGTTCACCTTTCTCACCATAAGCACCCTATCCTAGGCGATCCTCTCTATAATAGTAAATCAAAGACAAATCGGCTTATGCTCCACGCCTTTCGACTTTCCTTTACCCATCCACTCACCTTAGAACAATTGAGTTTTACTGCCCTCTCGGATACTTTCGAAACAGAATTAAAACAAAATGGATGACACTATCATCCATTTTTCTATACAAAAAAGCAAGACCGGAAGGTCTTGCTTTTATTGACTCAAGAATTATTTAGCGATTTTTGCGAAGTATTCAAGAGTACGTACAAGTTGTGCAGTGTATGACATTTCGTTGTCGTACCATGATACAACTTTAACCAATTGTTTACCGTCAACGTCAAGAACTTTAGTTTGAGTTGCGTCAAACAATGAACCGTAAGACATACCTACGATATCTGAAGATACGATTGGATCTTCTGTGTAACCGTATGATTCGTTTGAAGCTGCTTTCATAGCTGCGTTTACTTCATCGACAGTAACGTTCTTTTCAAGAACTGCTACCAATTCAGTAACTGATCCAGTTGGAGTTGGAACACGTTGTGCAGATCCGTCAAGTTTACCATTCAATTCTGGGATTACAAGACCGATAGCTTTAGCAGCACCAGTTGAGTTAGGAACGATGTTTGCAGCACCAGCGCGAGCACGGCGAAGGTCACCACCACGGTGTGGTCCGTCAAGGATCATTTGGTCACCAGTGTAAGCGTGGATAGTAGTCATCAATCCTTCTACAACACCGAAGTTATCTTGAAGAGCTTTAGCCATTGGAGCCAAGCAGTTTGTAGTACATGAAGCACCTGAGATAACTGTTTCAGTACCATCAAGAACGTCGTGGTTAGTGTTAAATACAACTGTTTTAACGTCGTTTCCACCAGGAGCAGTGATAACAACTTTCTTAGCTCCACCTTTAAGGTGTTTTTCAGCTGCATCTTTCTTAGCAAAGAAACCAGTTGCTTCAAGAACGATTTCTACACCGTCAGTAGCCCAGTCGATTTGTTCTGGATCACGTTCAGCAGAAACTTTAACGAATTTACCGTTAACTTCGAAACCACCTTCTTTAACTTCTACAGTACCGTCGAAACGACCTTGAGTTGTGTCGTATTTCAACAAGTGTGCAAGCATAACTGGATCTGTAAGGTCGTTGATGCGAGTAACTTCAACACCTTCTACGTTTTGGATACGGCGGAAAGCAAGACGACCGATACGTCCGAAACCGTTAATACCAACTTTAACTACCATTAGTGATTTCCTCCTTATGAAAATCATGAAAATTTTATTGTGAAAAGAGTAACTTGAATCACTACAAATCACCTTTCAACAAACCTATTATATAACTATTTGAGTTTAATTGCAAGTACGGGCGTTGATTTTCTCTCCTGCTTTTCTACTTTTTCTCCCCCTTTTTATTCATCCATTCTTTTATTTTCAAAGCATATCTCTAGAATCTTTTATAATATCTGCATATCCTCTTCATTTCAAGGTGAAACTCCAATTTCAACGCTTTCAGAGTTTACAAAAAAGAGACAGAATTTCTCCTGTCTCTAGGCTGATAAACAATTATTTGCGACGTCCTGGTCGTTCTGCATAACCATAGTAAGCATCTGCCATGATTTCTTCCATGTCAGCTACCATTGGCAAGCGAGGGTTAGCAGGTGAACATTGGTCTTCATAAGCAAGCAAGGCAATTTCATGCAAGCTGTCTTTCCAAGCTTTTTCATCGATTCCTTGATCCTTGAAGTTCATCTTGATACCTACTGCAACACCAAGTTCGTAAACAGCTTTAGCGTATGCTTCAACTGCTTCTTCTGGAGTTGAGTGAGGCAATCCAAGCATTCTAGCAATATCTTGGAATTTTTCGTCAGCTTTCCAGTAGTTATACTTAGGCCATGTAGTCGTCTTAGATGGGCGAGTACCATTGTAACGGATAACGTATGGAAGCAAGATTGCGTTTGTACGTCCGTGAACAGTATGGTGAACCGCACCGATCTTGTGGGCCATTGAGTGGCTCATACCAAGGAAGGCATTGGCAAAGGCCATACCAGCCATTGTAGATGCATTGTGCATTTTTTCGCGAGCTTCTGGATCAGCTGTCTTAACAGATTTTTCCAACCATTCAAAGACAAGTTTGATTGTTTGAAGGGCGATACCGTCTGTATAGTCGTTAGCGAAGTTTGAAGTGTAAGCTTCAGTCGCGTGAGTCAAGACGTCCATACCTGTATCCGCAGCGATGAAGTCTGGAACTGACTCAACCAAAGCAGGGTCAACAATCGCAATAGTTGGTGTCAATGAGTAGTCAGCCAATGGGTATTTACGATTGTTTTTCTTATCAGAGATAACGGCAAATGGTGTTACTTCTGAACCTGTACCTGAAGTTGTTGGAATACCAATGTATTTCGCTTTCTTACCAAGTGATGGGAAGCGGAAGGCACGTTTACGGATGTCCATGAATTTTTGAACCAAGTCACGGAAGTCGATTTGTGGTTGTTCGTAGAAGAGCCACATTACTTTGGCCGCGTCCATTGGAGAACCACCACCAAGAGCGATGATTGTGTCTGGTTCAAATGCTCTCATTACTTCAGTACCACGTTCTACAGTTGTGATATCTGGGTCTGGTTCAACGTCTGAGAAGACTTGGACAGTTACACGGTTGCTGCGTTTGTTCAATTGGTCAATAATGCGTTGAACAAAACCAAGTTTTTCGATCGATTTGTCTGTAACAATCATAACGCGTTCAATATCTTCACATGTTTGAAGGTATTGGATAGAATTGCGTTCGAAGTAAATTTTTGAAGGAACTTTAAACCACTGCATATTATTTCTACGTTTCCCTACTTTCTTGATGTTTAGAAGGTTGATCGCACTCACGTTATCACCGACTGAGTTGTGTCCATATGAACCACATCCAAGTGTCAATGATGGAATGAAGGCATTGTATACGTCACCGATACCACCGAAAGTAGATGGAGAGTTCCAGATAATACGCATTGCTTTAATTTCTGTACCAAAGCGTTTAGCAAGAGCTTCGTCTTTTGTATGGATGGCTGCTGAGTGACCAAGTCCGTTAAACTCAACCATTTGACGAGCTTTTGTAAGACCGTCTTCTGTGTCTTCAGCTTTTAGGACAGCGATAACTGGTGACAATTTTTCACGAGTCAATGGTTCTTTCGGTCCTACTTCTGCACATTCCGCAGCCAAGATGTTTGTTCCTTCTGGAACACTAAATCCTGCTTGTTCAGCAATCCATGCTGCCGGTTTACCAACGATGTTTGCGTTTAGTTTAGCACCTGCACAGTTTTTGCTGTTTGCTTTCACGCCGAAACAGAATTCTTCAAGAAGCGCTTTTTCTTTCTTGTTTACAAAGTAAGTGTGATATGATTTGAATTCTTCTACAAATTCGTCATATACTTCTTTATCAATGATAACCGCTTGTTCTGATGCACAGACCATCCCATTATCAAATGATTTAGACATAACGATGTCATGAGCAGCTTGACGAAGGTCAGCAGATTTTTCTACATAGGCAGGAACGTTTCCGGCACCTACCCCAAGAGCTGGTTTTCCACATGAGTATGCAGCTTTAACCATAGCGTTCCCACCAGTTGCAAGAATAGTTGCAACACCTTCGTGGTTCATTAGCGCTCCAGTTGCTTCCATAGATGGCTTTGTAATCCATTGAACACAGTTTTCAGGTGCGCCAGCTGCGATGGCTGCATCACGAACGATTTGTGCTGCGTGAGCTGATGATTCTTGAGCTGATGGGTGGAAGGCAAAAACGATTGGGTTACGTGTTTTCAAAGCAATGAGTGATTTGAAAATCGCTGTTGAAGTTGGGTTTGTTGTCGGAGTGACACCACAGATTACCCCGACAGGCTCCGCAATCTTTGTCAAACCTGTAATTGGATCATCTTCAATAACTCCAACTGTTTTAACTCCACGCATATTGTTCACTACGTGTTCGCAGGCAAATAGGTTTTTTGTCGCCTTGTCTTCAAATACTCCACGACCAGTTTCTTCAACTGCGTGTTGTGCAAGGATACCGTGCGCGTCAAGTGCGGCAACCGAAGCTTTTGCCACGATATAGTCAACTTGCTCTTGGTTCAACTTGCGCATTTCATCAAGCGCAACCAAGGCTTTTTTCACGAGACCATCGACATGCTTTTCAGCAGCAAGTTGTTTTTCCTCTGGGGTTACTGTTTTTTTATCAGCCATATTATCCTCCATAGCCTTTAAGGATGTTATCCTTTGTTAATTATTTCACAAATTTATTATAACTCTTTTTTTATGCTTTGTAAACAGTTTCATAAGCATTTCACAAAGAAATTTTCTAAGATTGTGATTTTTTTCTCAATATAGCTATACAATAGAGTTTTGTCTGGACGATTGTGAAATTATGGAAAAAATTTTTTTATTTCACAAAGTTTTTCTAGTTGATAGTTAGTTATCGAATTCAAGACAAGAAAGCGTTTTCTTTTCAGGCTTTGAAAATAGTCTCCTAACTTGGAGACTACTGTTTTTGCTGAAAAACGCCTTGTTTAAAGGTCCCCTCATAAACAACTTCTTGCTCTGTAGTCAACTTCCCTTGACCTTCAGCCTGACCATTTACAAAATCACCTTCGTATTTCCAGCCATCTTTTGATTGAAAAGTCCCTTTACCATTAAAAGCCCCATTATTGAACTCTCCTGTGTATTGGTCCCCGTTTTCAAAGGTCATAGTCCCCTGACCATTCATCTTCCCTCTTACCAAGGTTCCATCATAAACAAGCGCACCATTGTCAAGTGTCAGTACACCCTTTTTTGGAGTGTTTAGTAGAAAAACTGATACGGCGCAGATAGCGATTAGAAGAACGGTTGCAATCTCTATACGCGGGCGAGTTAGATATACTCGATATTTTTCAAAGATTTTTTTAAACTTTTCCATTGTCACTCTCATTTTCTAAACGGTCTAACCAGCTTTGGCATCCACTTGTGATGCGCGCATAGGTTTCCTCAAAATCTCCTGTGTACCATGGATCTGGAACACTTTCTGCCGCAAAAGAGTAGATCTTGTACTGTAGTTCCTGAGGGCACATGTGACGCAGATCTGAAACGTTTGAAGCATCCATACCGATAATGTAATCAAATGATTCAAAGTCCTCTCTGCCAATCTGAAGCGATGTTTTGTCTTTGTCATACGGGATCTGATACTGCTGAAAAATCCCCTGCGTCCCCTTATGAATCGGATTGCCATGTTCCCAAGATGACGTTGCCCGACTCTCGACTTGGTAAGCGCTCGTCATGGACTTCATCACAAACTCTGCCATGGGACTTCGGCAAATATTTCCTAAGCAAACAAATACTATTTTTTTCATCCCTTTTCCTCTTGTCTCATAGAAAAACGGGAGTGACAGGTCCCGTTTTATTCTTCGATTGCTCCGCCTTCGTCAACAACTGTTCCTTCTGGTGTCACAGCTTCTTTGAGTGGCAAAACGGTCTTGATCGCAGCCAATTCAAAGGTCAAATAAACCCCATCTACATCCAGTACGATTGTACCTTTCTCAGTATCTACTTCATCCACTGTTCCGTAAAGCCCACCAATTGTAATGACTTCATAGCCTTTTTGAAGCTTGTTCAAGCTTTCCATACGCTTTTGTGCTTGTTTCTTTTGAGAACGTTGCATAAAGAACATCAAGGCAAACATACCTACAAGCATGATCAAAAATGTTAAATTTGGACTAATATTTTCCATAGTATTTTCTCCTTTGTATTTTACATAGGACTACTATATCAAATTTCAGCTACTTTTACAAGATTGTGCCTTGTTTTTATGGTTATAAAAAATCAGAGTTTTCACTCTGATTTTTGTGATTATTTCAAGTTTTGAACGACTTTGACTAGATTTTCAACTGTAAATCCGTACTCTGCCAATACTTTTGGTGCTGGGGCAGATGCTCCAAAGGTATCAATACCGAGAACTGCACCATCAAGACCAACATACTTGTACCAGTTTTGAGTTGCACCCATTTCAACTGCAACACGACGGCGAACTGCATTTGGAAGGATTTCTTCCTTGTAAGCTGCATCTTGTGCGTCAAAGACATCTGTTGATGGCATGCTGACTACACGGACTTTTGCCCCTTGGCTAGCCAATTCTTTGGCAGCTGCGACCGCCAAATTCACCTCTGAACCTGTTGCAATCAAGATCGTATCAAAGTCTGCTGCATTTTCATAGACGACATAGGCACCTTTCGCAACTTTGTCAAAGTCTGTTCCCTCTTCGACAGTCAAGTTTTGACGTGTCAAGACAAGGGCAGTTGGTGTTTTTTCGCTTGTCACTGCAAGGTACCAAGCCGCTTGAGTTTCACGCGCATCTGCTGGGCGGAAAACATTCAGATTTGGCATAGCACGAAGACCTGCTAAGTGTTCAACTGGTTCGTGAGTTGGACCATCTTCACCAACTGCAATAGAATCGTGGGTAAAGACATAAGTCACAGGAAGTCCTTGCAAGGCTGACAAGCGGACAGCTGCTTTCACATAGTCAGAGAAGACGAAGAAAGTACCTCCGTATACACGAAGTCCACCGTGAAGGGCCATCCCGTTCAAGATCGTTCCCATTGCAAATTCACGAACACCAAACTGAATGTTGCGGTTCAAGCGATTAGCGTCGTCTTGAAGTCCATCCGTTTTGATATAAGTCATGTTTGAGTGAGCAAGGTCAGCTGATCCACCTAGGAAAGTTGGCAACTTGGCAGCAACAACGTTCAAAGCATCTTGACTTGAATTACGAGTTGCTTGAGAAAAGCCATTTTCTAAGGCTGGGAAGTCTGCTGGAGTCACTTCAACTGGATCACGTCCGTCGATGATGGCTTCTACTTCTGCAGCCAGTTCTGGGTGAGCTTCTTTATAATCTGCAACTAATTTTGTCCAAGCTTGATAAGCTGACGCGCCACGGTCTGCAACATTTTCCTTGAAATCAGCATAAACTTCAGCTGGGATTTCAAATGGTTCATAGTCCCAACCGAGCGCTTGGCGAGTTGCTGCAGTTTCATCTGCTCCAAGAGGAGCACCGTGTACCGCATTGGTTCCTTGTTTGTTTGGAGAACCGTATCCAATCACAGTCTTCACTTCAATCAAAGATGGTTTGCCTGAAGCTTTAGCTGTTTCGATAGCAGCATGGATTGCTTCCAAGTCTGTTCCATCTTCAACCAAGGCTGTATGCCAACCGTAGGCATTGTAACGGTCACGAACACTTTCTGTAAAGGAATCTTTTGTCTCACCATCCAAGTTGATGTCATTTGAATCATAAAGAACCACCAACTTGTCAAGTTTTTGCAAGCATGCGTATGAAGCCGCCTCACTTGAGACACCTTCCATCAAATCTCCATCTCCACAGATCACATAAGTATAGTGGTCAAAGATATTGAAACCTTCGCGGTTATATTTGGCTGCTAGGAAGCGTTCTGCTTGGGCAAAACCAGTAGCAGTAGAAATCCCTTGTCCTAGAGGACCAGTTGTCGCATCAACCCCTGCAGTATGTCCAAATTCTGGGTGACCTGGTGTTTTAGAACCCCATTGGCGGAAGTTCTTGACTTCATCCATGCTAACATCTTCAAAACCAGAGAGGTGAAGAAGGGCATAAAGAAGCATTGAGCCGTGTCCTGCTGAAAGAATAAAGCGATCGCGGTTGATCCAGTTTGGTTGAGCTGGATTGATACGAAGTTGTTTTGTGAAGAGGCTATAGGCCATAGGAGCAGCCCCCATAACCACCCCTGGGTGACCTGAGTTTGCTTTGTTGATGGCGTCAATACCTAGAAAACGAATTGCATTAACAGATAGATTTGACATAGAATTTCCTTTCTCTTTGAGGTGATTAATGAATCACACATCCTATTTTACTATTATATGAAAAAATGCATAGAATAGCAATAAAACAATTTGCGTTCATCTAACACATTTGATTTTCTATTCCCTCGTCACTTCATAGTACGGAAGCAAGCGCGCATAAGCCTCTTCTAGCTTCTCCAATATCGCTTCTACTGACTGATTTGCAATGAAGGAAACATCTGCCTTAACCAAAACTTTACGGACTTCCTGACTTCTCACCTTCTCGCGTAAAGTACGACGATTTTCTTCATTAGCCTCCATCTTATGACTTTCCCCATTTGAATAGACTAGATAATAGATTCCTTCTACCACTGGAAGTTCTAAAAGCTTGGCCTGCTTGTCTAAGGTCTGTTCGTCTTTCTTGCGCTCGATGAAACTGACTTCCAAAGAAATCCCATAATTAGCAGGTGTTCCATACAAACGAAGAGCCATCATAGGTTCTGTCACTTGTCCGTCTCTCTGTAGATAGGCCCAGAAATGCGGTCGCAAGCGTTGCGCTTGGTTCATCCACTGACTAGTCTGTTGCAGTTGCCATTCTGGATGACTAGCTTGAAAGGTTTTGGCCAATTCTGTAAAAGACTTCCGAGCCTCTTGACCTTTTTGCCGCAAGGTCAACATCTTTTCTCTTTCATCGCCAGCTTTATCAGGATTACGGTACTGGACTCCTGCAAATGATAGGTATTCTCTAACTGTTTTCAGCATATCTGAATCTTTCCTTTCCTAGCAAAAAATCAGGATGAACCTGATTTTGCTTTGCTTATTCTGCATCTACGACAACATAGCGATTTGGCTCGTCACCTTCAGAGTAACTCGTCACGCCATCCATGCGTGAAATAATGCGATGGATTATCTTGCGTTCGCTATTTGACATTGGATCTGTTTGTTGGCTACGACCTTCTTCTAAAACGCGAGTCGCCAATTTTTGAGCGTAGGTTTGCAAGACTTCTGCACGGTGTTCAACGTAATCATTGACATTGATTATGATGTAGAAGGTTCTTGAATAGCGATTATAAAGGTAATTTTGCGCTAACAGCTGAAGAGCTTTCAAGACTTTTCCGTGGTAGCCGATAATACGACCTGGTTCATTAGTGTCAATTTGAAGATTGATGGTGCGGCGATTGTAGTCGCTTGAAATCGTCCCTTCAACATCCATATCATCTACAATGGTTTGAACGTAGCTAGCTACTTCAGTTGCCACTTGTTCGATGTCATAACTTGGTTCTACTTTCAAACCTAAATCTTCCAAAGATTGGCTTGTTGCTTCCTGCCTTTCAGTTTCTTTTTCTGGAGCAGATTCCACTTCCTCGGTAGTATCCTCTGGTTCCAATTCATTTAAAATTGAAATATGGCCTGTTTCTTCCAAAATCGTGCTAGCGTGCTTTTCATTTTTCAAGATTTCAGCCTTGACCTCTTCAGAAACACCTTGACCTTCTTCTTCAATCTTCTTAATCGCTTCCACTACATGACCCAAATCAACAGTTGCTTCACTTACTGTTTTCACGGGTTCATTTTTTTCATTAACTTCTTTGGGAACCCCTTTAATGGCCTGCTGATTGGCTTTGATCACTGTCGTTTCACTAATCGCTTCGATATCAACTTGAGCTGGCTTCTTACCAAACAAGCCTAAGAATCCTTTTTTCTCTTTTGAAACGACCTTGATGTGGGCCTTCATTCTTGGAATGTCTAATTCTTTCAATCCTTTTTGGATTGCTTCTTCAACCGTTGAACCTGTAAATAATACCATTACCAGATTCCTCCTTATTTTTTCTTTTTCTGTGCTTTTTTCAAAGCTCTTCTCTTCTTGCCTTCTAAATCTTTTTCTGCTTGCGCCACTGCTTCTCTTTCAGCAATAATCTTGAAAGGATTGTTCAAGAAATAGGTTTGCAGAACTTGGTAAGCATTGGATACGGCCCAGTACAAGGCTACACCACTTGGAGCGGAGATGGCAAAAACAAAGATCAATACAGGCATACCATACATCATCCCTGTCGTAGCTCCACTTTTTTCGGACAAAGCTTTATTCGATAACCAGCTACTCAAGAAGGTAAAGACTGCCGCCAAAATCGGAAGGACAAAACTTGTATCTACTCCTCCCAAATTAATCCATAAAAAGTGACCTGTTTTCAAAAAGTCTACTCGACTCAAGGCTTGAAAAAGTGCCAAGAGAACCGGCATTTGTATTAAAATCGGCCAGAGAGAGGATGAATGTTTGATCCCTAACTCTTTATAAACCTTACGCATCTCCTGGTCTAGCTTGGTTCTACTTTCCATATCACGACCTGGGTATTGCTCTCGCAAAGCCTTGATGCGTGGTTGAGCCTCTTGCATTTTTCTAGAGGCAACCATCTGTGTCTGAAAGACCGGTAATAGAATCGTCCGGATCAAAATCGTGAAGAGGATAATCCCCACTCCGATACTAATGTCAAAGGACAAAAAGCGGATAATTTCAGCAAAAAAATAGACGAATTTGCTCCAAAAGTCTGTCGAATCTGCTGTTATATCGCTAGCTGTACCATTTGTTGCACAGGCTGTCATGATAAACAAGGACAAGCCCAACAAACTAGTCAACTGTAGTTTCTTTTTCACTCCCATTTCCTTCCTGGTAAATCTTTGATAACTTTAATACGTGGAGTAGGTTTTTCTCCATCTCTGCATATTCCAAGGTTTCCACCCCTTTTCGGGCAATCACGACAAAATCAACATGCTCTACTAAACTCCCTTTTACACTTTGTAGAATGTGCCGGATTCGTCTCTTGATTTGATTTCTGGTAACTGCATTCCCCAGCTTTTTGCTGACGGACAGTCCTACTCGAAAATGGTTTTGCTGGTTTTCCAATTGGTAGACAACAAATTTTCGATTGGCAAAACTTGTTCCGTCCTTGAAAATCGCCTTAAAATCTTTCTCTCTTTTTACACGAAAGCTTTTCTTCAAAACTCAACTCCATCTATTAAATTACTACTATTATACCATATTTTTTGAAAAAGCCAATAACAGCAAGGTTTTAGACATTTTCTACATAAAAAAAGCTGGAAAATATCTTTCCCAACTTCTTTTTACAATCAAATTTTACGTGTATTTACTTATTTTTTCAAGCGCTCAACATCGCGTGCAATCACCAATTCTTCATCTGTTGGAATAACCAAGACACGGATTTTCGCTGCGTCAGTTGAGATGTCTCCCGTTACGCCAAAGACGTTCTTTTCTGGATCCACATCACAACCAAACCAAGAGATACCTGAAATGACATCCTCACGAACCAAAGCAGCATTTTCACCGATTCCTGCTGTGAAGATAATAGCATCTGCCCCATTTAGGACTGCAAGGTATTGACCGATATGTTTTTGGATACGATCGACATACATTTCATAAGCCAAAGTCGCATCATGGTCTCCTGCTTCCATGGCAGCAATCACATCACGCATATCGCTTGACTGGCCAGAAACTCCCATGAGCCCTGATTCACGATTGAGAACGCGACTAATATCGTCAGGGGTATTGAAATCCTCTGTATATTGCATGAGATAAGGGATGATAGCAGGGTCAATATCTCCTGTACGAGTTCCCATCATCACTCCTCCAAGTGGCGTGAATCCCATAGAAGTATCTACAGACTTCCCGCCCTTAACAGCTGTGATAGAAGCCCCGTTACCAATATGGCAGGTAATCAATTTCAAATCTTCTAGAGGACGGCCCAAAAGTTTCGCTGCTTCTCCTGCGACAAACTGGTGGCTTGTCCCGTGGGCACCATATTTACGAACCTTGTTGTCTGTGTAGTATTTAGTTGGTAGAGGGTAGCGATAAGCCTTTTCTGGCATGGTTGTGTGGAATGAGGTATCAAATACGACAACACTGGTAATATCTGGCAGCAATTCCTTAAATGCGCGAATTCCAGCTGCGTTAGCTGGATTGTGAAGGGGAGCCAAGAGTCCCAATTCCTCAACTTTTTCTAACACATCTCCCTCAACAACTGTTGATTCCTTGAAATATTCACCACCTGCAACGACGCGATGGCCGACACCTGTAATTTCGTCGTACCCTTTGATAATGTCAAAACGAATCAAGTCATCCAATAAAATTTTAACGGCTTGTGTATGGTCTTCAATATCAAGAATTTGTTGCTCCGAACGACCGTCAAATTTTACTGTTGAAATGGAATCTTTCAATCCAATACGTTCAATCAAGCCTTTAGCCAAAACTTTTTCCTCAGGCATTTGATAAAGTTGCCATTTCAAGCTTGAGCTTCCTGCATTGATTGCAATTGTTTTTGTCATAAGATGATACCTCTTTTTAAGCGTTTTCATCTATTATAACAAAATCTCTTTTATATTTCAGTACCTTTGCTCCAATTTTGAAAATTTTCTTTAAAGGTCAACAAAACTGACGGATCTTGCAAGCTAGTAAGAGGGTAGACAAAGGGTTCTATTTCCTTGTCTCTTTTCTTCTGTAAGACAAAAATACTTTTAGCTTGGCTTGCAGTTGAGAAAATATCCTCTGGCAGAGCGATGATAGCAGCCAGACTCACTTCGTCTTTGAGCCACCCTTTTAATAAGTCACTTTGAGGGCTGGTCAATAAATCACTCGGAGCTAGAAAAATAGCATAGCCATTTGACTTAAGGTACTTGAGGCCTTGTTCCATCAGCAAATGGTGGGCATAGGTATGCTCTTGACTAGAAGCCACTTGATAGCGAGAAGCGATGGCATCGTCTGGGTAATAGCCTACAGGCAAGTCGCTGATGACCACGTCGCTTTCTTTAAGCATTTGCGGACGAACGGCATCTCCTTGAACAAAACCAGCCTGTAAACCAATCACATCTGACATACTTGCTGCCAAATCAATCAGCAAGTCATCCACTTCGATTCCTAAGTAATCTACTTTTTTAGAGAGGGAAGTCAAGAAAGTAGCCCCCAAAATGCCCATACCAGAGCCTATTTCGAGGATGCTAATTTCCTCTTTATGAAGCAACTCTTCTACAACAAGTACCAAGAGGAGGGAAATGGCATCTGGTGTAAACTGGTGATTGGCCTGTAAAGGTTCCGTTTGTCCCGCCTTCATCAAGAGAAACTGGTAGGTCTTGAGCCACTCTTCCTTGCGAAGCGCTAAGCGTTTAAGGGCTTGATTGTTCTCCTTGACCTGCTCTAGTTCGGTCTCGCCATCTAGATAGATACTATTTTGCTCTACCAAGGCATCATAAAAGTTGGTCACCAAATCACTTTGGATGACATGGACATTCTCTAGTAAATACGTATAAGCTTGTTCAATTTTTTCAAAATCCATATTCCTATCTTATCAAATTTCCCTCCTTTTTTCCATCTGAAGAGAAAAAATCACTGCTTTAGTCAGCGAGTGATTTTTGGGCTACTGTTAAAAAGAGTTCTGCGTAATTTCCGAGGAAAAGACCTTCAGCACTATAGAGAATCTGACTGTCAATGCTTGAAAAACCAAATTGGGCGAGCTTGATTTCCAGTTCAGCTAAATCAAAACCATGATGGTTGGTATCTGTCTTGACAAAATCAGCAATGAGGACCTGTCCATTCTCCCTAAGGTGATGGTGAAACATGGCAAGAGTCGCATCTAGATCAGGCATATGATGAAGAACTCGACTGACAACAATTATGTCAAATTGCTGCTCCAAGGGATTTGCCAGTAAATCCTGCTCCAAAAACTGGATATTCTTGATGTCTTGTTGCTCTGCTTTCAAACGGGCTTGCTCCAGCATTTTCTCCGAGATGTCCACAAGGGTAACCGACTTGGCCTGCTTGGCCAGGGGCAAAGCTAATAGACCCGTCCCACCACCAAAGTCCAATATTTCCTTGTCTGATAGAAGAGCAATCTGTTTTTCAACTACTTGACAAACCAAATTTGCAAGAAAGATATTTTTGGGCGAATCAAAAGTTTCTGCTTTGTGATTAAAATCATGTTTCATGCTTTTAGTTTAGCACAAAGAAGTTGAATTGACTAGGATTTGTCTTTCTTTTCAGGCTTTTCTTCTGATTTTTTCTTCCCTGCTTGATTGCTTGAATCAGTCGCTACCTCTTCCTTTTTATCCGTTTTCTTTTCTTGGATTTTCATCGGAGGAAAGAGAAATTCATAGTTGCCCTTATTCATACGAACACTTGTTGTAAAACCTGTTTTCGTATTTTGATACCTGACTTTTCCTAAGTTGAAGACTCGTTCCCCACTTTCTTGCTCAACCTTATCTTTACTGCGCTTGGCCATGGCAAAAGCTGCCAGCTTTTCTTTGTTTAGGGCAAAGTCTTTGTGATGGGCGACTTGCCGGTTCAAATAAAACTGCAACAACAGACTAAAGATAGCTGCCATGGTGACTGCATATAAAAGAACGCCTGCCTTAACTTTTTGCTTTTTCCACACGATAGATGAACTCCCTTTCTAAGCCCTTTTGAAATTGGAAGCGAAAGCGAACCAATTGGTTTTCCTCTGTAATCTGTGCTGATTTGAGTCCATAAACCATCGGCTGATACCCCCGTCCGCTGGTATCCGTTTTTCGAAAATCATCCGATTTAGACTTCCCTATAGAGATATCCTTACCATCCTGTTTCATGTAGAGGCGATTGCCTTCTACCTTTTCAAACTGCGAACGCTCTAACTCTACCTCCAGCTGATCCACAAACAAGAGCCACTCCTTTTGCTCGCTTTGCTGCTGGTAACGAACTTCTGAAATGAGGAGCTGACTCATAGCTTGAAAAAGGAGCAAGCCTCCGCTAATGACGATAAGAGCAATCAGAGATTCTAAAAGAGTGAACGCTCTTACCTTACTGCTCTTTAAGATCCAGCAACTTCTCTGAACCATGGTAGACCTCCAATCCCTTTTCACTAGAAAACACCTGAATCTCCACTCCGTTTATGTTTACCTGATTTTGACCTGTCTGCAGAGCCATCTTCGCTACACGCAAGACTTCTTCCTTTTGCAAGATTTCTGCCTCTTCCTGCCTATTTTTCTGGATTTGTCCCAAGAGGAGGGTTGCAATACTGGCAAATATGGCTAGAGCAACCACCGCTTCCAGTAAAATCACTGCCTTAATTTTTTGTTTCCTTAATGCGTTTAATTTTTCCATTTCCTAGATATAATTGATAGCGAATCGCTCCTTTGCTGGTCTGAAATTCAACCTTAGCCAGGGACGAATTGCCCCCAGCTCGATCAAAATGAATCGTTTGTCCAGATGGTGCATGAATCCCTTTGGGAACAGTCAACTTCTGACTACCATTGTTGATTGTCTGCCCATCTAAGTTTAGACTAGTCTTTTGTTGACTAGCTACACTATGCTTTTGAGTTTCACGGTATAGTTCTTCAAATTCCATGAAAAATATCTGCTCTTCCACTGCTGCAAAACTAGACTGGACTGAGCCAGATAAAGCCAAAGCAATGATACTCACAAGTCCCAAAACAAGGAGACTTTCCAGCATGGTAAAGGCCTTAATCCGCAACAGTTTGACTTGTTTTTTGTTTTGCATGGTATTCTTTATAAGCCTTAGCTTGCTCAGCTGTGATACGGCCGTCGGCCTGTAATTTACTTAGACTCGCATCTTCATTCTTATCCAGACTATAGAGTTCTGCCTGACTTTCCACCACCTTAACAACAGCAGCTTTTCCTTTGTCATCTACGGCATCCTTTTGCTTGGTCAAATTGGGCACAAAGAGCAAGAGAAGAACGCTGATGATGAGCAAGACCACTAACATCTCTACCAAAGTGAAAGCTTTAACCTTGGCTTTTTTTAAATTTGTCATGAGTTTTTTCATTTTAAAAATTTACCTCCATATTTTGATACATGGGCATAAGCATTGCCGCATAAAGTAAAACGATAATCAGGGCCACAAAGATAAAGACCAGTGGCTGCACCAAATTCATGGTGCGGTTGACTCGGGTAAAAAAGGCTTCCCAAGTTTTTTCAGCATAGATTTCCAACTCACTCCCCAGCTTGGACTTGACTTCCCCATACTCGATGATGAGACTCAACTCCTTTTTAAAGAAAGGATAGGTCGCTATGGTTTGAGAAAATTCGCGGCCATTTTGCAGGGCTTGAGCCAAATCTTGACCGATTTCGTTAAAGAGCTGTGAGCCTTGTTCCTGCATGATCTGAAAAATCTGCATCAGCTCCATCCCCTGCGAAATCATATTGCCCCATTCACGCGCATAATAAGCTGTCAGATAAGTCTGGACAAAGATTCCTAGAAAGGGAATCCGCGCTAACATCGAGAAGACCCGCATCTTGGAACTTCTTTTGTAAAAAGTGAGAGCTAAAAGCAAAGATAGAGAGCAAACCAACACTAGTCCCAGAAATATTTGTGGCAGATTGCCGATGATTTGAGTGGCGATATTGCTACTGTCCAGTTGAGGAAGTAGATAGTTTCTCAACCCCAGCATGATTAGCAGGAGAAATCCCAGCAAAATCAGAGGATAGGTCGCCACTTCGATTAACTTTTTCTTGACCTTGGACAAATTATCCAGATATTCTTCTATCTTCCCCAGACTCAGGTGAAGATTTCCATGCACTTCAGCTAGAGATAACTGGGTCACAATAGCACTTGAAAAGCCCAAGCTGTCCATCATCTCTGAGAAAGATTTCCCCTGAGCCAAGCCTTGGTGCATCTGGGCCACATAGTCCTTTTCTAGCAGGGCACTTCTTCCCAAGAAAGAAATAATATCCACCAAATGAAAGCCACTGGAGAAGAGATTGTTAAACAGGGTGATGATTTTCTTCTGCTTAGCTGTAGCTAATTTTTTCCGTTTCGGCCTGAAGACTTGTGATATGTCCATCTTTAAGAAGCTGGTCAATCTGTTCATTCCACCTGGTTGGCTGGTGTTCTTGATAGTCTTTGTTTGCAAAGTCAACGATTCCTCCTCCCCCGATTAATCTCTGGTAGCAGACTCCTTGCAGAACAACTGCTAATTCCTCCTCCGTCACCCCCAACTCCAGAAGGCGTTCATAAACACCTCGGATACTCTTAGCATGAATGGTTGAAAAGACTGTCGCCCCTGTCAAACTGGCTCTGACCACTGCACGCGCTGTCTCGCTGTCACGAATTTCACCGATAATCAAGAGGTCCGGACGATGCCGGAGAGACAGTTTGATCAGATTTTCATAGGTCAAGCCAATCGCTTCATTCAACTGCAACTGGAGCATGTCTTCCTGCTTGATTTCGACAGGATCTTCGATGGACATAACCTGTTGCCCCATAAACAGAGACTTGGCTAATTCGTGCATCAAGGTCGTCTTGCCACTTCCAACTGGACCCGCAAAAAGGTAGAGGCCCCGTTGCCGGTACTGCTCACCCAGTTCATTCATATCCTGAAACCAGAAATGCAGGTCCTGCTCTTCGTCGTGCAACAAACGAATGACCAAACTCTCATGTCCCCGATAATCTCCTACGGTAGACAAACGCAGAGAAGACACCTTCTCCCCATGCTGATAGTCGCAAGAGCCCAGCTGACTACGTCTCTTCTCCCCTACATTCATACCCGCTACAAACTTAAAATGACTAATCACAGCAGCTAAAACATCAAACTCATAGGAGTCAACGAGACACCTCTCATCTCCAACCCGCATGTGAAGCTCATAGGACTTTTCCTTGGGAATGAAATAGATATCCTGAGCCTTCTTTGCTTTCGCAGTAGCAATAATTTTTTGTGCAATTTCTTGTACCATACCGCCCTCCTTATCTAACTATTCGCAAAAAAATAAAAAAAGCAACTTAAAAAGTTACTTTTTATCTCCATTTCATACGGCAAGAACGGTGTTTTTCTTGACCTGTTTGTTTTTCGTAGCCTGGACGTAGCTTTTCATCGGGGATGACTTGCTCATCCTGTAAAAGTGCCAAAGAATGATACTGTTGCAAATACTCATCACACTCATCACACCAGCGTTTATCAGCAGGATCCCAAAAAATAGTCATCAAATCACTCCGACTCTTATAAAGAGGATTCTTCTTTTCCAGCTCAAACCAGCATGATTTATAATATTTTAGAGCATCATAATACTTGTCAAAAGATTGACTCATGATGACATCTTCTTCCCAACCTTCTATGAACCACCACGGTTCAAAATCCCCATACATTTCTATAACACGATACATTCTTACTACTTCCTTTGTATCGTATATTATATCTAATTTTTTATTACAAGAAAAGGATTTTGCTTGCCTTTCCCTTTAGGAAGACTTCTTTAAATACCTTTTCAGCCTATCATAAAAATAGGAGTCCTTTATTGACCCCTATTTTTATCTTCTTAGGCTTGATAACGTTTCACACCATCTAGGTAGGTTGCTACTAATTCCAAATCTTTATCTAGTACGATAAAGTCAGCGTCGTAGCCTTCACGGATTTGGCCACAGACATCATCGATGTGAACAGATTTTGCTGGGTTGAGGCTGGCCATCATGACTGCTTCATGCGGATTCGCAATTCCCCATTCGACCACATTCTTCAAACCATCTTTGAGTTTGAGGATAGAACCTGCCAAATTGCCTGTCGATTTGAGGCGAGCAGTTCCATTAGCAACAACTACTGGGAATTCTCCCAACATGTAGTCTCCATCTTCCAAACCACCCGCTGTCATACAGTCTGTGATAAGGGCGATATTTTCAGTTCCTTTTTGTTTGAGCAAAATGTCACAGGCCTTTGGATCTACGTGGTGACCGTCACAAATCAATTCTGCATAAGTATGTGGCAATTCATACATGGCTCCTACCATACCGAGCTCACGGTGAGTCAACCCACGCATTCCATTGTAGGCATGTACCCAAACACTTGCTCCAGCATCGACTGCTTTTTTAGCTTCATCAAAAGTCGCATTGGAGTGCCCAAGAGCAACGGTCACTCCTTCACCCGTAACTGTACGAACAAAGTCTTCTACACCTTCGCGTTCTGGCGCAAGGGCGATTTTATTGAGCAAGCCATTGGCAGCTTTTTGCCAAGCACGAAACTCATCCATACGGGGGTCTTTCATATAAGCAGGGTTTTGGGCTCCCTTGTATTTCTCTGTGAAATACGGACCTTCAAAATAGATACCCCGAATTTTCGCTCCAGTTGCTTCCTGGTAACGAGCACCGATATTTTCTGTTACTGCGAGCAATTGCTCATAAGAAGAAGTCAACGTCGTTGGCAAGAAGCTCGTTACTCCCATGCTAAGGAGCCCTTCACTCATGGTATGAAGCGTTCCTTCGATGTTATTATCCATGACATCAACACCACCAAATCCATGAATGTGGGTATCCACAAGTCCTGGGGCAATGCTATAACCGGTATAGTCAATCACCTCAGCTCCCTCAGGAATCTGTTCTACATGCTTGCCAAACTTGCCATCCACAAGTTCCAAGTAACCGCCACAACGAACTCCGTGTGGGTAGAAAAACTGATCCGCTTTAATATAATTAGGCATAATGATAACCTCCTTGATAGATTGATTCTAGAATTTATTATGTCAATTACATTATAAACCTTTCTTTTTCATTTGTAAATGGTATAGACCTATTTTTCGTGGATATTTTAAAAGAGCTGGATTTCTCCAACTCTTTAATTTTATTTTGATTTTACAGGCAGTTCTTGAGCAGCCTTAACAGCAGCTGCAATCGTTTCTGCGTAAAGTTTAGCACCTTCTTCAATCATGTTGCTATCATTTCCAAAGTGGACTTGGTCGGTTCCAGCCCAGATTTCAGGGTGTTCCTTAGCAACCTTATTCCAGTCAGCGATGCTCACGTAAGGATTCTTTTCAGCTAATTCCCGTGCATAAGCCGCATACTGTTCCACTGATGTATAAGTGTCCTTGCTCTTGTCTCCCTCATAAGGCGTCACCAGTATCAGATGGTGTCCTTTCGGTAGATTGTTCACGATGCTGTCCAAATCATTCTTATAACCTTCAGGATTGTTGACTCCCGTTGCAATGACGACTGTTTTTAGCAGCGCCTTGTTCTGACTGTTATTGAGCATGATGTCATTGGCTTGCTTGGTCGTTCGACTAACCTGGGCATTGATATTCGCTTCAGGAAGTGCCTCTTGTAAGGCTGTATTGGCACGCAAGGCTACCGAATCTCCTATTAGGCTTGTTCCCTCAGAAATTCCTAGACGACTCAGTTCAGCTTGTTCAGCAAGAGTCTTTGTTTGTCCTATATTGGTCTGGGCTTGTTTGAAACCATTGACCATCAAGTCTGTCTCAAAAGCTCCAACTTGGGGAGCCACAGCTATGATAATCAAGGCAATCAAGGTAAGAATGCCAGCAGCACCAGCACTAATTGGTTTAATATGAGGCAATCGACTAATCTTCCGTATTAAAGGATTGGATTTACCGGCAATCAACGGCTCAATAATATAGAAGGATAGGATAGCAAAGAAATAAGAAAAGATGATTGTCAGAATAACAGCAGGCAGATTACTCATCAGCTGAGAAAAGATAATATAAAAAGGCCAGTGGAAAAGATAAACCGCGTAGCTAGTATCCGCTAAAAATGTAATGATCCGAGGTTCTTGTATCTCAGGCGTTTTCTCATGCAAGACACGCGCAGCAAAAATCATGGTCACTGCCGCTAAACTTGCTAGCAAGAAGCCAAATAAGTACGCAAACAGGTAGGTGAACTTGACAAAGAAAGTCAAGAGCATTAACACCAAGAGACCTGCAGCAAATACCAGTAGATTTTGACGAAGATCCCACATCCGGTCAAACTGCTTGACTAAATCGCTCGTCTGACGAACCCCCACAACTGTCGCTAAAATGCTTCCTAAAAAGAAGGGATAGACATGGGTCAAACTTGAAAAGTAGACAGATGAATAGGAACTAGCCATTAGACTACCAATAAACATGGAGAAAAAGCTAATGATAAAAGCTCCTGCAGAAAGGAGAAAGACCATCCCTCTCAATTGACTACTAGATTTTGAACGTTTCGATAAGAACCAAACCGCTAAGCCCCAAAGGATATAGTAGTGAACCTCAACAGCTAGACTCCAGTTGTGAACAAAGAGATGCGGAATGAACTGGGATTCATAACTTCCCCCTGTTAACATTTCGTAGAAGTTGGTCATAAAACCGAGAACTCCAGCTATCTGGCCACCAATTCCAGCAACATAGTCTTGACGAACCAAGAAAGTAAAAGGCATGGTCACCAAAACCATCAGCACTACAGGTGGCACGATGCGGTAAAACCGTCTCTTAAA
This sequence comes from Streptococcus sp. HMSC072D07, assembly GCF_001814835.1. GTDB lineage: Bacteria > Bacillota > Bacilli > Lactobacillales > Streptococcaceae > Streptococcus. Next base: position 10,359 of record NZ_KV818065.1, on the reverse strand, counting down.
AAAGCCCAACAAATCAATCTGATGTGCCTTCCCAAATTCTTCTAAAAGGAGGGAGGTGATCAAAAATCCTGAAAAAGTGAAAAAGACATCTACCCCAAAGAATCCTCCAGGAAAGATTGTTTGAAAGAAGTGGTACAAAAGCACCAAAAGTAAACCTGTAATCCTAATCAAGGAAAACCATTTAATACGCATACGAGTCTATTCTCCATTAAATTAGGAAGTAAAACACCACCTAATTTCCATTCCATTATACTCCCTATTCTATCAAAAAAATAGGAAAAATCCTAAGAGAAAACTTAGGATTTTGGCATTCTATTTTTACACTTTAGAAATTGCGCCCTGACTTGTTGTAGCCATATTTTTCTACAAAATACTCACGAAATTCCAAGAGATTGTCATCCATGATGGCTTGGCGGACCTGCTTCATCAGGTTGAGCAAGAAGTAGAGATTGTGGTAACTAGTCAAGCGGATACCAAAGGTTTCATCAGCCTTGAGCAGGTGACGAAGATAAGCGCGTGTGTAGTTCTTACATGTGTAGCAATCACACTCAGGATCCAGTGGCGTAAAATCTTCAGCGAATTGGGCATTCTTGACAACCAAACGACCTCGGCTGGTCATACAAGTTCCGTTACGAGCAATACGAGTTGGCAAGACACAGTCAAACATATCTACACCACGAATGACTCCATCAATCAAGCTATCTGGCGCTCCCACACCCATCAAATAGCGAGGTTTGTTTTCAGGAAGAAGTTGGGTTGTGAAGTCCAAGACGGCATTCATTTCTTCGTGCGTTTCTCCCACTGCCAAACCACCGATAGAGTAGCCAGGGAAATCCATGCTAACAAGGTCATGAGCTGACTGACGGCGAAGGTCTTCAAAGCCTGCCCCCTGTACAATTCCAAACAAACCTTGGTCATGCGGGCGACGGTGAGCCTTCAAACCACGCTCAGCCCAACGGCTAGTACGCTCGATTGATTTCTTAACGTAGTCATAAGGTTGGTAAAACTGAGGACATTCATCAAAAGACATCATGATGTCGGAGCCTAGATTATTCTGAATAGAGATGGCCTTTTCTGGCGATAGGAACATCTTGGAACCATTGAGATGGTTTTTAAAGGTTACTCCTTCTTCGGTGATATTTCGGCTATCAGCTAGGGAATAAACCTGGAAACCACCACTATCCGTCAAGATTGGTTGGTCCCAATTCATGAACTTGTGGAGACCACCTGCGCGTGCGATGAGTTCATCTCCAGGGCGAAGCCAGAGATGATAGGTATTAGAGAGGATAATCCCTGATCCCATCTCCTTCAACTCCTCTGGTGACTGGGTTTTTACAGTAGCTTGGGTCCCAACTGGCATAAACATAGGCGTTGGAAAGGTACCGTGCGGGGTGATGATTTCTCCCAGACGAGCTCCTGTATGTTTTTCTTTCTTAATCAAACGGTATTTGATTGGTGAATCTGACATTTTCTACCTCCGAAGCTGGGAAAGACAGTCCCAGTTCATACTTTGTGCCCAAAGGCATACTGTATGATTTTATCAAAAAAACCAGGAACTGTCACGAACTATGGTATAATGAGAGAATGAAATACCCAAAAATTGATTTAAAAACCATTCGTCTGCAGACGAGGCAGTTTCAGGCTGAAAATCCCCGTCTCTTTCTCGTCTATCTCTTACCTAGCATACTGGTCATCTTATCAGGCTTTCTCAACCCCTTGGCTCGTCTCCAAGAAAATGTTTTAGAGCAATCCTTTTTCAGCATGCTGGCACAAGTGCTCCAAGCCTATCTCTTCCCGCTAGTGGTTTCTTTTGTGAGCACGATTTTTCTAGCAGGTGCTGCCTTTGCGACACTCCGACTCCTCAAGGATCCTGATACAGAACTCTCAGTAAAATCAAGTCTAGCCCTCTTTGCTGCAGAGCGCTTCTCGCAAACCTTCCTAACTCTGCTCCTCAAACGTTTCTACCTCTTTTTATGGAGCATTCCAAACTTAGTAGGCGTTTATTTTCTCTTTTATAGCAATCTCTTAGCTCGGAGATTTGTCGCCCTACATCCTGAATTTCCAAAATTAAACCTCTCATCCCTTGAAACCGAGCAATTCCTTATGACCTTTGGCCTCTACTTTTTCGCGAGCCTCATCTTGATGATTGTAGGGAACATCCTCTACGTTCCGCAACATTACGCCTACTCGCAGGTAGAATTCCTCCTCTGCGACACTCTGGATTTAGGACAGGCTAAACCAAGCCAAATCCTGAGAACCAGCCGTTTCTTGATGAAAGGTTACAAATTCCAGCGCTTTGTCCTCGATTTACAACTACTTCCTTGGTACTTCCTCAATTGGATTACTTTTGGAATTGCTAGTTTTTCAATCCTTCCCTATATCCAGAGCAGCCAAATCATTTTCTATCGAACTTTGCTCGCTCTCAAACGCCGAAAAGTATAAACTTTCTACTATTATCTCAAAAAAATCAGCACTTTCTAAAGAAGGTGCTGATTTCAGTTATTTTTAAAATATAATGGAGAAACTCCTGTAACAGGACTAAGTTGCTTATTCACAATAAAGAAATAATCACATGCTGTCCATTTACCCTACCAAGGTCACATTTTCTATATTTCCTTCAATATCTGCCCTGACTTCTACCGCATGCCCAGCAAAAATATCCTCTTTATCTCCATAATAAAGAGTCAAATCCCCCGCTTCGCTGATAGACAGTTCCCCCAGATACAAGGAATTATAAAAATAGTCCTCTGTTAATACTTCGGCATCTCCGTCTGAAGCTAGCCAGTCCTCTGCTGTTTCCCACATCTCTTTTACTATAACGTCTCGGATTTCAGAGTCTCTTCGGTCAATATCCCTGACAAATGTTTTCAAGTAGCCAAATGATTTTGGTGGTAAGCTGGCATCTTCATTTGCATCCAACATCACGCTAACCCTGCTTCCCGCAAGATCCATACTTCCCTCAAACCATGAATAAGCTCTATTTAAAGTGAATTCGCCTATAGAATCTTTGATGACGACTGGTTTAACATATTCTGCAATCAGAGCTTCTAATCTACTATCCGACTGCCCATCTTCAATGTATTCCAGCAGACGATAACAGTTATTCGCTACTGCTGCCATATAAGGTTCTAATTGCCTTTGTGGTCTTTTCTGACATTTGATGTGATGAATCTGATAGGGCTCGAAACTATAGCTATAGAGCAAGCCCTTTTCTTCATATTCCTCTGGACTCACCAACCACTCCAAACGTCCCTCTATTTCCGAGAACTCCTTTGTCCCCACATTCACACTTGCTACAAAATGAACCGAAGGCAACTTCCATCCATTCTTTAAAACAGTCGCACCTCCCACATTTTGCAAAGTGATAATCAAGAGTTCAACGACTTCACCACAAAATTCTTTTTCAAAGTCATCAATGGTTTTCTCAAATGTTTTTTTCAAACTATTCATCATAGTGTTCTCACCTTCTACTAAAATAAAAATACTTGATTTTCAGTCAACTTCAGTTTGATTATAGCATAACTTTGAAAACATTTTGACTTAGAACAACAAAAAGAAGCCTCAACCTTATGAGTTTTCAGCTTCTTTTTCTATTAGTTCATTGATACGTGAACGTGATCATAGTGGTTTTCGGTTACGCTACCACGGTCTGGCATTGGATTCCACGTGTAGGCTGGTCCATATTTACTATCATATGGAGCGTAGAAACGTTGTTTCCAGATGATATAGTTGATACCACGGCTAGCCATATTTTTGACTGCATATTCTGCAATTTGATCTCCGAGTGCTGAACTCACTGGAACCATAAAGTCGATGGCCAAACCTTTACCATGGTCCCCACTGTCACCAGGACGGTAGCCACTAAAAGATGTAATTCCAAACAAGTTGGCTACTTCTTCTTTAAAGGCCGCCGTTTGTGGTTGAAGACCAGCATTCTCAGACTTAGCTACAGCAAGTCCTGCATAGTCAGGAGCCGCTGGAGCTGAATAAGTTCTTGACGGAGTTTGGCTTTGCTCTGCTTGATAAGTCGAAGTTGCAGTGTCAGAAGTTGCTGTTGATGCTGCTTCTGTTGCACTTGATTCTGTTGTATCAGCAGGTGTTTCAGTTGCTGGAGCTGAATAAGTTCTTGAAGGAGTTTGGCTTTGCTCTGCTTGATAAGTCGACGTTGCAGCGTCAGAAGTTGCTGTTGTTGCTGCTGTTGCACTTGTTCCTCTTGTATCAGCAGGCGTTTCTGCTACTGGTGCTTCCGCTGGAGTCGTTTCAGCTGTTTCTTCAGCTACAGGTGTTTCTGTAAATGGTGTCTCTTCAGCAACTGTCGCTGTCTCAGAAACTTCTGAACTTGGCGCTACTTCTGCTGGTTTTTCAGTCTCTGTTGCAGTTGGAGCTTCCTCAATTGGTTGAGAAAGGTCTTCTACTTGAACTGTTTGTTCATCAACTGTCACTTGATTTGTCGTCAAATCAGCTGTCGCAGTCTTCACTTCTTCACTAGCATCTGCTTGAGGAGCTTGGATTTCAACTTCCGTTACCTCTTCTTCCTCATTGACAGTTGTAGTGAGGACAGTATCTGGGAAAATCAAGTCCATATTGGTAATTTTGTTCAAATTAGCAAGAACCGTTACATCTACTCCCAAAGCTTCTGCAATCGTGCTCAGGGTATCACCATACTGAACTGTATAGCTGTTTTTGTTCTCGTTTTTCGTCACATCATTTTGGATTTGCTCAACGCTACGTGCTGTCCAAGAGATTTCTTGAGCTTTAGCTCCTAATGCGGGAGCAAGAGACAAGGCTACTGTTGAGGCTAAAATTATTCTTTTCTTCATTCGTTCATATTCCTTTCAAATGAGTACCTGTCTATCATAACACAAAAAAAGCAGAAAAAAAGCCCTCTCGGGCCTATTTAACAGAACTGTCTATTCCTTGTAACAAACTCGATTACTTGAAATAGTTTGTTAGGTTTCTGTCACAAAACTGACACAATCTTCTCGCCCCCAATCCTCAGAAATATGAGGAATATCTGCTAACTCTTGAATCATGTGATTCCCTTCATAAGACGACTCTAAAAAATTGATGCTTTGAAGGCCGCTATTCTGGGCAAATTCCACATCCAAAGTCCGGTCCCCTATATAATAGGTCTTCTCAGGATCCAGCTGATACTTGTCTAACAGATAGTCAGCCGCTTGTGAATTAGGCTTACGCGCAAAGCCACTCTGACTGGTTAAAATCTCTTTGAAATAGGATTCCAACCCCAAGTCTCTGAGAATGGTAAAAGCATTGTCCCCCTTATGAGTATAGACAAACTGCCGAATCCCTGCTTGGTCTGCCCAAGCTAGCACTTCACGCGCACCTGGCATCAAAACTACCTGGGCATTTTTCTCAGCCAGGCTCTGGGCACGTACCTGATTGAGCACTTCCGCATCCAGGTTTCTCTCTTCTGCCACCTGCTCCAGCAAATCCTGCACAGAAAACTTGAGGATAAACTCTCTCACTTTCTCCTTATCATAAGGAATAGAAAACTGTGCAAAGGTCTCCTTAATCCCTGACAAAATCGCTTCGTAAGAGTCCAATAAAGTCCCGTCTAAATCCCAAATAAAGGCTGTTTTTTGCATCTCCTATCCTTTCAAGCTCATATAACGCTGGTAACGGTAACGTAGAAATAACCAACGAAAACCATTATCCAAGAGAGTCCCTGCCCAAATACCAGGCAAGCCCCAACCAAGAACAATCCCCATCAGATAGGCTGTGCCAATGCGGATACACCACATCCCAATACTTGTTGCATAAAAGGGGAGGCGAGCATTCCCCAAACCCTGCCAAACTGCAGTATAGATGACTGTTCCTGTCGCCATGGGAGTTCCTAGTAGAGAAAACAGTGCCACCAAAACGCTCGCTTCGACCGCTACAGGGTCGATCGTATAGAGATGAGTCAATGGTGTCCCCAAGGCATAGATACTGAGAGTTAAGGGCAACATGAGAAGTAGAGAAAGCCAAAAGGTTTGCTTGCTCAAATCATCTACTCTTTCCCAGTTATTCTCTCCAACTGCTCGAGCTACCTGCATGACCGTCGCCGTAGCGACGCCAAAGGCAGGCATATAGTTAAACTGGGTCAAGACTTCTCCGACTGCATTTCCCGCTACTGCCTCCGTCCCAAAAGAGACGACCAAGGCAATGATCACTACATCTCCAGCTCGCATCATGAGACGTTCTCCTGCCGCTGGCAAAGCCAAAGTCAATAGTTCCTTATCTAAACCAAAAGTCGGTTTCTCAAAAGGCAGCTTTAATTGCGACCACAAAATCACAAGACCGACTAAGCGAGACAAGATAGTCCCCCAAGCAACACCCGCTATGCCCATATCAAGGACAAAAATAGCTAGACTTGAAAAAAGAATATTCAAGGCATTGGATAAAAGACTAACATAGAGAGGTAGACGCGGATTATGCGTTGCACGAATCAAGGCACCTAGACTGGTCATCAAGCCCAAGAGAACAATCGATCCACCCACCAAAGATAGGTAGAGTCCACCACTCTCGGCCACATCCTGCTCAGTTCCCAAGAGCCCTATCATCTCTTGCCCAGCAAAGAGCGATAAAGCGCCTAAAAGTGCACTCAGCAATAGGGTTATCTTGAGAGCCTCTGTCACGTGATAAGCCAACTTGGACTGATCTTTCTGCCCCAAACTTTTTGAAATAACACTGGAGATAGCAGCTCCCAGAGCGATAAAAATCGCCTGGTAAATGGTGATAATATTGCCAGCCACTGAAACACCTGAAATAGCGATTAAGCCCAAGTGAGCGACCAAGTAACTATCCACCATGCCCATAAGCATCTGCAAAAAGTTTTCACCCATAGCTGGCAATGCAATATTAAGAATGTCTTTATTTTTCTTAAACAATCTCTCCTCCTGATGAAAAGAAACTCAGTTGGTTTCCCAACCGAGTTTACTTCCTCTGTCTTAAAGTCCTAGATAAGTCTCCACCGCTGCTTGCATGTCAGCAGCTGCCACTGTTGTTTTATGACGAACTGGAGCTGTTTCAAGGCCATCAACCGCTGGTGGCACTGCCACTCCTGAAATGTCATGTAATTGAGCCAAGGCTTCAAAGTCAGTCAAGCCTGCTTTTCCTGTTACCGCTTCAACTGCAACTACTGGGAACTTGTATGGACTAGCTGTTGAAGCAATCACTGTCTTAGTCGCATCGCCAGTAGCCGCTTGGTATTTTCTATAAACTGCTGAAGCAACAGCTGTGTGTGGGTCCTCGATATAAGTATCTGTTTGATAAACACGTTTAATTTCTGCCGCAGTTTCTTCCTCAGTCGCATATTCAGCTGCAAAGAGTTCCAAAATCGCTGCATCAAAGTCTGTCAATTCATATTGTCCTTGTGTACTCAAGGCATTCATGAGTTCAGCAGTCTTAACCGCATCATTCCCCAAAAGATGGAAAATCAAACGCTCCAAGTTTGAAGATACCAGAATATCCATAGATGGACTAGTTGTCACTTTAAACTCACGTTTCTTGTCGTAAACACGTGTCTTGAAGAAGTCTGTCAAAACATTGTTGTCATTTGAAGCACAGATTAATTTGCCAACTGGAAGACCGATTTGTTTAGCATAAAAGGAAGCCAAAATATTTCCAAAGTTTCCTGTTGGTACTGTGAAGTTGACCTTTTCACCAGCCACAATCTCACCAGACTTGACCAACTGAGCGTAGGCATAAACATAATAAACAATCTGTGGTACCAAACGACCAATGTTCATAGAGTTAGCTGATGAAAATTGCAGTTTATTGGCAGCCAACTTTTCACGAAGAGCTACATCGTTGAACATGTGCTTCACATTGGTTTGCGCATCATCAAAGTTTCCATCGATAGCGATAACATGAGTATTGTCGCCAGTCTGAGTAGTCATTTGCAACTCTTGTACTTTGCTGACACCATCCTTTGGATAAAAAACGATAATCTCAGTACCAGGCACATCGGCAAACCCCGCCATAGCAGCTTTCCCAGTATCACCAGATGTCGCTGTCAAAATGACAATCTTGTTCTCTAAACCATGCTTTTTAGCGGCTGTCGTCATAAAGTATGGCAAGATAGACAAGGCCATATCCTTAAAGGCAATCGTTGAACCATGGAACAATTCCAAGTTGTATTGCCCATCCAGTTTCACCAATGGCGCAATAGCTGGAGTATCAAACTTGCTATCGTAGGCATTGTTGATACAGTAGTCCAACTCCTCAGCCGTAAAGTCATCTAAAAATGCTGATAAAACTAATTTAGCCACTTCTTGGTAAGAAGCATCTTTTAATGTGTCAAAGTCCAAATCCACCTTTGGATAAGTAAGTGGTGTAAACAGACCACCATCCGTTGCCAAACCTTGCAAAATAGCTTGGCTGGCAGTTACTGTATTGTTGGCATCACGCGTTGATTGATAAACTAATGTCATGAATCTCTATCCTTTATCTATAGTCTCTTCCATTATATCATGATTTTTCAGAAAATTCTCCCTTTATAAGAGAAATTATAATCCCAATTCTTTCTTCAAAGGCTCTAAATAAACCATTTCTTGCTTATCTCTTTTCTCCAGTCCTTCCTCAGCTAGGATGAGTAAGTCTTTAGAAAACTCGAGAACCGCAGCTTCTTCTTCATCTGTGAGTTGTTTTTTAGAAAATTGTCGCCTCAATGACTTATAATCACGACCAAATGTGGTAAAAAATGGTGCAGATTGCAAGTAAGCTTCTAACTTGTCTAAATGAACCAACAATCCCAAGTGAAAGGCAGCAGAAGCAAAAGTTCTATCTAGAGATTGCGTACACACACTACGAAATTCAATAGTCCCTCGAGTCGTTAAGTCTTGGTACTGGTAACTACGATGAGTTTGGAAATCTTCCTCCTGAGGATGAATTAACACCTCATCCCCATTAAGGGTAAATACTTGGATTTCAGGTGTAGCCAAATAGTCCCTAGCCTGAATCGGATAAAAATAATAGGTCTGCCCATCACGCTCCGCAGTAAAGATTGCAGAATGATCTAGATAATCAAAAAAATCATTCTCGTCTTTGAAGAGTCTGGCATTGACGCCTACATTTTCAGGATAAATCCCGTGCATAGACTCTTCCCAAAAAATATCCCTTGAAATCTTAGTATCCCAATCTTCCCCTGAAAACTCAGAATTGGCAAATAAAAAGGCTTTTGCAGCTTCAATTTGTGTAAAAGCATTGATAACCCGCAAGTAGTTGGACTTTGAAACGTCCAGTTGAACCTGACTTCCACAGATAAAGGCACCATACTCAGGGAAATGATGTAAATCTGATTTAGTTACATTTCTACTCAAATTCAGATAATCCATCAACATCTGATAGCGGGGATAAGCCACTGGACAATTCTCATTTTTATCCCAGTTGGGATGAATGCCGCAGCCAACAATAGCATGGTTAGCTTCACCCAACTTATTCTGAATCGTAGCCATATAGAAGTTAAAGCGTTCTTCCACCTCTTGGATAGATTCGGCCTTTCCGAATGCAAACTCAATCGTCGTATAAGCAACCTCAAACAAGATCGTATCTTGGCTGACTGGATCAAGCAACTGAATTGGATTCCCAAAATCATCCACTTTTTCGATAGTAAAGCCCAGTACTGATGGTAAATACCGAAAGAGATCCTTAACAACTTCACCATCTGTAGCTTTACCCTCTAAATTTACAATAGGATATTCTAACTCAATCCCAATAAATAAATCTGGGTTCTCTTTTATATTCTTTAAGTAACGTTTCTTTAGTAATTCAACAGACCGAGACATTAATCACCAAACTCTTTCATAATCAAAATAAATTGTGAATAAGTAATATTATACCAAAAATACACTAAAAATGATTAGAATAAGAAGAAAAAGATGATTCATCAGTAATCTGTACTTAAAGAAAAATATCAAAATCTTCACTAAATCAAAAAAACAAGATCCGAAAACCTTGTCTTTATCACTATACCGGCGGCCGGGGTCGAACCGGCACGTCCTTGCGGACACTGGATTTTGAGTCCAGCGCGTCTGCCAATTCCGCCACGCCGGCAAATAGTAACTGGGGTAGCTGGATTCGAACCAACGCATGAGGGAGTCAAAGTCCCTTGCCTTACCGCTTGGCTATACCCCAATAATATAAAATAGGCGAGTGATGGGGATCGAACCCACGCATGCCAGAGCCACAATCTGGTGTGTTAACCACTTCACCACACCCGCCATAATCATATTAACACGGGCAGTAGGAATTGAACCCACACTGAAGGTTTTGGAGACCTTAGTTCTACCTTTAAACTATGCCCGTAACTAAAGTAATGGAAGGGGAGGGATTCGAACCCCCGAACCCGAAGGAGCG
>NZ_KV818064.1:0-20958 GCF_001814835.1 Streptococcus sp. HMSC072D07 | reverse complement strand
CGCGAGTTCGATTCTCGTCACCCGCTTTGAACGAAAGTTCATACCAAGTTTTTGAACTTGGGCGCGTAGCTCAGGTGGTTAGAGCGCACGCCTGATAAGCGTGAGGTCGGTGGTTCGAGTCCTCTCGTGCCCATTAATAGGAGAATTACTCAAGAGGCTGAAGAGGACGGTTTGCTAAATCGTTAGGTCGGGTAATCGGCGCGGGGGTTCGAATCCCCCATTCTCCGTAAGTTAAGAGAGCTGTTAGGCTCTTTTTTTGTAAGCAAATCCCCCTTCTAAATCGTTAAAAGGGGGATTTGTTTATTACCAACTTGTTAGTGATATTTCTCCGCTATTTAGCCAGATAGTATGTTTATCTTCAAGTTCGACTTGAAGTTGGCCGGATTCTGAGATTTCTTTTGCAAGACCCTTTTTCAATTTTCCATCTAGCTGGAAGGTAACTTCTTTTCCAAGAACGATTGATCTTTCTTTATAGATATAAAGTAGTTCATCTGAATCCGTATTGTAGAAACAATTCCATATTTCGCTGATGAGCTTATTACGACTAATTGGTGCAGGTGGCATAAATAGGCTGCCTGCTTTTTCTTTTAGGTCATCTGGGAAGTCTGCTATAGAAAAATTTATACCAAGTCCGATAATGACGTCTGTAACCAAGCCTGTCTCAACTGATGTCATCGCTTCAGTGAGGATACCTGCTATTTTTTTATTTTTAAAGTAGATGTCATTTACCCATTTGATATCTACTTCTATCATAGTTAGATTTTTAATGGCTTTGTAGACTGCAGCAGCTACAAGGAGAGTATAGGATGGGAGTTTTTCATAGGGAAGATTGGGTTGAATATGCAGGGACATATAGATCCCACCCTGAGATGGAGAATAGTAGGGGCGCTGAAAGCGGCCACGACCTGCTGTTTGACAGGTTGAAAGATAGAGTGTATTTCCTTTGTTTCCAGCTTCAATCCCTTCTTTTGCATCTGTTTGAGTGGATTTTGTTTCTGGTTTGTAGAGAATGTTTAAGTTGGTTTTCTCCTGGATTATATCAGGCAATATCAAATCGCCTTGGATCAGCTTGTAACCTCTATTTTTAATACTGTCTATCATGAGTCCTTCTTGTTGGAGACGTTGGATTGCTTTCCATATGGATGTGCGGCTTAGATTCAGTTCTTGGCCAATTTTTTCTCCGCTGACATAGTCGTTTTCTCTGGCTAGTATTTGGTAGACTTGTTGGTGTGATTTCATTAATTTTCCTTTCTAACTAGGGAGAGGTGAGGGAGTTCTTTTCGAGTCTGGCTGGGTGTTTTATGAAAAAATTGCTTGTAAGCTTTCGAGAAATGGAGTGGGTCTGAAAATCCGACAGAGTACGCAATGACTTTAATTGATTCTTCAGTATGTTCCAGAAGTTGTTGTGCACGATGCATCCGAACGTAAAGTAGATACTCTTTTGGAGAGAGTTGATGAAATTCTTTAAACACACTAGTTAAGTAACTTCTATGAACCGATAGTTCTTTTGCTAAATCTTGAATGGTGAGTGATTGCGGGTAGTGACTATCTATCAACCGTTTGCAGTCAAGATAGAGTTGGTGGGTTGATGAAATATTCTCTTTTTTCTGATTGGGAGCAATCGTTCCTAGATGAAACATCAGTTCATGGAGTTGTCCCATGATGTGGAGTTGAGCCAATTCATTTGATTTTGTAATCTGAGCGAAGCGGACAATATCTGAGATGAGTTTTGCAGTTGTCTGGGTATGACAAGTTTCAGATTGGATTAGATAGGATTGGTCAGAAATTTGAGATAGAGCAAAGTAGTCAGGTGCCCTTCCTCCGGAGATCCCCAACCAGTAGTAAGCCCAAGGATCCTGGCTATCTGCTTGATAGAATGTTAATTCATCTGGTTTTAGTAAAAAGAAATCTCCTGTCTTTAAATCAACAATTTTCCCCTTATAATGGAACTGACCTTTTCCTTTAGTAATGTAATGTAGTACATAGGTATCTCGAATAGCTGGGCCAAAAGAGTAGTTGGGCGTGCATTCTTCATAACCGTAGAAGCTAAGAGAAAGATCAATTGTTCCAGTCTGATATTCTGAAAAAACGAGCATGGGCCACCTCCTACCTAACATTTTACCATACTTTAGAGACATTTTTCTATTTTAGAAAGCGCTTTTATTTGCTAAAATTTTATCAGGAAATCGATGAGGTGCAATTTATGGGAATTCGGATAGAGAATAATCTATTTTACGTTGAGAGTAAAGGTTTAAGTTTGATTATTGAAAATAGGGATGGGTTCTTATTATTAAAACATTTAGGAAAGACTATTAAGAACTATAGAGGGGCTAATAGTGTTTACGAACGCGATCATGCTTTTTCTGCTAATCCAATAGCTACTAATAGAACCTTTAGTTTGGATACGCAACGTCAGATTTTTGGACAACATGGTTTGGGTGACTTTAGAAAACCAACTTTACAGGTTCAGCACGATGCAACTGAAGTAACAGACTTTCGATTTGTAGAAGCAAAGATTTTAAGAGGTCAGAATGGTCCACAGGGTTTACCTTCTCCTCACAGCATGGATGGTACAGAAACTCTTGCCTTGATTTTAGAAGATCCTAAGGCTCAACTTAGTCTGACTTTGTATTATACTGCTTTTAATAATGATGCGACAATTGCTAGCTACAGTAAATTAGAGAATAATAGTAATCAGGAAGTTGTCATTCATAAGGACTTTTCTTTTATGGCTGATTTTCCTGCTGCAGCTTACGAAATAGTGACTTTACAGGGAGCTTATGCTCGTGAAAAGACTGTCCGACATCAACAGGTAGAACAAGGAATCTTTTCAATTAGTTCGAACCGTGGTGCTTCTGGGCATGCTCAAACACCAGCTCTTCTGTTATGTGATAAAGGAGTTACAGAGGATGCTGGGAATGTGTTTGCTCTACAACTGATGTATAGTGGAAACTTCGAAGCTTTTGTCCAAAAGAATCAATTGAATGAAGTTCGGGTTGCTATTGGGATTAATCCAGAAAATTTTTCTTGGAAGTTAGATCCTAAGGAAAACTTTGAAACACCGGTAGCTTTTGTGACTTATTCAGATAAGGGATTAACGGGTATTAGTCATGAAAGTCAGAATTTTGTACTTAAGCATATTATGCCAAGTAAATTTTCTAAAAAAGAGCGTCCAATTCTTATCAATAACTGGGAAGCTACCTACTTTGACTTTCAGAGAGAAAAACTGTTAGAACTAGCTGATGAAGCTAAGAAAGTTGGAATAGAACTTTTTGTATTAGATGATGGGTGGTTTGGTAATCGCTTTGATGATAATCGTGCTTTAGGTGATTGGGTTGTTAATGAGAAAAAGCTGGGTGGAAGTCTAGAAAGTCTGATTTCAGCGATCCATGAAAGAGGTTTGCAGTTTGGGCTTTGGTTAGAACCTGAGATGATTTCTGTTGATAGCGACTTGTATCGTAAACATCCTGACTGGGCTATTCAGGTTTCAGGATATGATCATATTTACTCTCGAAATCAATTAGTACTTAATCTTGCCAATCCCCAGGTAATAGAATATTTGAAAAATGTTTTAGATGAACTCCTCTCTCATCATAAAATTGACTACATCAAATGGGATATGAACCGCAATATCACTAATCTGGGGAATGGTTCAGTTTATCTGGAAACCCAGATGCAATCTCATCAATATATGTTGGGGCTTTACGAACTCGTTTCTTATCTGACAGAGAAACACAGTCATATTCTCTTTGAGTCCTGCTCTGGTGGTGGTGGACGAAATGATCTTGGTATGATGCGTTATTTCCCACAAGTCTGGGCTAGTGATAATACTGATGCTATTGCACGTTTACCAATCCAATACGGTTCATCCTATCTCTATCCAACCATTTCCATGGGGGCTCATGTGTCAGCAGTACCAAATCATCAGATGGGACGAATGACACCATTGGAAACTCGTGGTCATGTAGCAATGATGGGAAATCTGGGGTATGAGCTTGATTTGACAAGTTTATCAGATGAAGAGAAGGCTGAGATTGCTAATCAGGTGAACTTGTATAAAGAATTGCGACCAGTAGTCCAGTTGGGGAATCAGTATAGGTTAATCAATCCCGATGCTGAATCCAATGAAGCAGCTGTACAATTTAACTATGAAAATCAAACGATTGTGACCTACGTCCGAGTCCTGTCAGTTGTGGAAACAATGGAAACCACCTTGAAACTGAAAGACTTAGAAGTGGAAGGGCTTTATGAGCTGGAAGGGACAAACATTGTTTACTCGGGTGCAGAGCTCATGTATGCAGGTTTAACTGTTACCTTATCACCAGGAGATTTTTTGAGTAGACAGTATAAATTCAAAAGACTATAATAAAAGCGTATAAATTTATCAAGGAGGCATTCCAATGAAATGGTATAAGAAAGCAGGTTTTCTTTTAGTAGCTGGGGCAAGTTTACTAGGCCTCGTGGCTTGTGGTCAGAACAATCAATCAACTGATGGCAAGGTAACGATTGAGTTTTTTAACCAGAAGACCGAGATGGCAGATACCTTGCAAAAGATAGTGGATGATTTTGAGAAGGAACACCCTAATATTGATGTGAAGCTGACTACAGTACCTTCAGCTGGAATTGTTCTAAAGACTCGGATTTTATCAGGAGATGTTCCAGATATTATTAATATCTATCCTCAAAATATGGATTTTCAGGAGTGGGCGAAGGCAGGTTATTTTGCGGATATGACAGGAAAACCCTATCTTGAGAACATCAAGAATGACTATGCTGAAAAGTATGCAATCAATAACAAGATTTATAGTGTGCCTTTAACGGCCAACCTTTATGGAATCTATTACAATAAAACGAAGTTTAAAGAATTAGGACTTGAGGAACCGAAGACTTTTAAAGAATTTCAAGAGATTGTTAAAAAGATAAAAGATAGTGGGAATTCTCCATTTGCGGTTGCGGGCAATGAAGGCTGGACATTAAATGGTTACCACCAACTTTCTCTCATTACTCTTACGGGTAGTGGAGACGCGGCTAATAACTACCTTCGCTTTTCAAAACCAAATGCTATTTCTGCAGATGATGCTATTTTAAAAGCAGATGCAGAACGACTCGATTTATTAGCAGATAATGCTCAAGATGGTTGGCGTGGTGCCTCTTATAATGATGCGGTGGTAGCATTTTCGAGTGAAAAAGCTTTGATGATGCCACAAGGATCATGGGCATTAGCGGCAATTAATCAACAGGATCCAAAATTTGAGGTGGGGATGTTTGCTTTTCCTGGAGAAGAAGTAGGAAAAGAAGTCACTGTTGGTGCAGGGGATATGGCATTATCAACTTCAGCTACTACCAAACACCCTAAGGAAACCGAAGAATTTATCAGCTATATGACTAGTCCAAAAGCTATGCAGTCATACTATGATGTAGATGGATCACCTGTTGCGGTAAAAGGCATACAGGAAAAAGAAGATTCAGCGCTTGCAGCTATTTCTAAACTGGCTTTTACGGACAAACATTATGTTTGGTTGGGCCAACGCTGGAACTCTGAAGAAGACTTTTTTAATCTAAGTGCAGGTTACCTGATGGATAAAAATCTGAAAAATATGGCAAACAATCTCAATGCTTTCTTTAATCCAATGAAGGCAGATTTGGACTAGAATAGGAGTTAAGATGATATGGCTATTCGAAAATTTTTAAATAAATACTGGGGTTGGACATTTTTGCTCATCCCGCTTGCTTTACAAGCTATCTTCTTTTACTTTCCAATGGTACAAGGTGCTTTCTATAGTTTGACTAACTGGACTGGATTGACCTATAATTATAAATTTGTTGGTTTAAATAACTACAAATTGCTGATGATTGATGGGAAATTCTTCACAGCCATAGCCTTTACTTTGATTTTAACTCTGGCATTGATTATTGGAGAGATTACGATTGGGATGGTTGTGGCACGAGCCTTAAATTCTAAGATGAAGGGGCAGACCTTCTTTAGAGCTTGGTTCTTTTTCCCGGCTGTTTTGTCTGGTTTGACAGTTTCCTTGATTTTTAAACAATTCTTCAACTATGGTCTTCCAACGATTGGAAAAATTTTAGGAATTAGCTTTTTACAAGAGAGTCTATTGGGGACACCAGTTGGAGCGGTAGTGGCAACTATTTTTGTTCTTCTATGGCAAGGAGTAGCTATGCCAATCATTCTCTTTCTTGCTGGTCTTCAGAGTATTCCAAATGATATTTTAGAGGCAGCATCAATTGATGGTGCAACAAGTAAACAAACCTTTTGGAAGATTGAATTGCCCTATTTATTGCCAACGATCTCAATGGTTTTTATCTTGGCTCTTAAGTCTGGTTTGACAGCTTTTGACCAAATTTTTGCCTTGACGAGTGGTGGTCCAAATAATGCTACAACGTCTCTTGGACTGTTAGTCTACAACTATGCTTTCAAGAGTAATCAATATGGATATGCGAATGCAATTGCCTTGATTTTATTCTTAATTATTGGAATTGTTTCTATTATCCAAATCAAGCTATCAAAGAAATTTGAAATCTAATAGAGGAGTCCTACACATGAAAAAAGAAGAAAAATTGAATCAGTTTTGGAAATACGTCCTCTTGATAGTCGGTGGTATTCTTATACTTGTTCCTTTGTTGGTAACAGTATTTAGTTCTTTCAAGACAACTAAGGATATCATGAATCATTTCTTTAGTTTGCCCAATCCTTTTACGTTGAGTAATTATGAACGATTGATTTCGGATGGAATTGGAGGCTATTTCTGGAATTCAGCAGTTATTACGGTGTTATCATTGATTGTAGTGGCTTTCTTTATACCAGCTGCAGCTTATTCCATTGCTCGAAATATGTCCAAGAAAAAAGCCTTTGCAATTATGTATTCGCTCTTGATTTTAGGGATATTTGTTCCATTTCAGGTGATTATGATTCCCATCACAGTTATGATGAGTAAACTCGGTCTAGCAAATATGTGGGGGCTAGTAATACTCTACCTAACTTATGCTATTCCACAGACTCTCTTCTTGTATGTTGGTTATATAAAAATCAGTGTACCAGATAGTTTGGACGAAGCTGCGGAAATTGATGGGGCTGATCGTTTTACAATTTATCGTCGAATCATTTTTCCAATGTTGAAGCCCATGCATGCGACAACTTTGATTATCAATGCTCTCTGGTTCTGGAATGACTTTATGTTGCCACTCTTGATTCTGAATAAGGATTCCAAGATGTGGACTTTACCTCTCTTCCAATACAACTACCAAGGTCAGTACTTCAATGACTATGGTCCAAGTTTTGCATCTTATATTGTGGGAATTGTAACGATAACCATTGTCTACCTCATCTTCCAAAAACATATCATTTCAGGAATGAGTAACGGGGCAGTGAAGTAAGAAAGTGCTTAGGGAATTTATAATTCCATACATAGAGGAACAGTTCAGCTTGTTTACAATTCTATGTAGAAAAAAGAAAGTAGTACTTAGTTGCTTGCAGTCTATAGTAGTACGAGTTCAATATGAACAAAAACCTAAAAATATCTTTCATTTACGAAGCCAGGTCATATAAGACTTGGCTTTCATCAGAAAAAGGAGACCATCTATGACCATTCAAAATAAAACCATGTTGATTACTTACTCAGATAGTCTTGGAAATAACCTTAAAGACTTGTATGAGAATTTGGAAGAACATTTTGGCGATGCTATTGGGGGAGTTCACCTTCTACCATTTTTCCCGTCAACAGGAGATCGTGGATTTGCACCAGTTGACTATGATGAAGTGGATCCAGCGTTTGGTGATTGGGAGGATGTTAAGCGTTTAGGTGAGAAATATTATCTTATGTTTGACTTTATGATTAATCATATTTCTCGTCAATCTAAGTATTATAGGGACTATCAAGAAAAACATGAAGCCAGTGAATTTAAGGATCTCTTTTTAAACTGGGATAAGTTTTGGCCAGAGAACCGTCCGACACAGTCTGACGTAGATTTAATCTACAAGCGTAAGGATCGTGCACCAAAGCAAGAGATTGTTTTTGCAGATGGTTCAGTGGAACATTTGTGGAATACCTTTGGTGAGGAGCAGATTGATCTTGATGTGACCAAAGAAGTAACGATGAGATTCATCCGTAAGACGATTCAACATCTAGCAAGTAACGGGTGTGATTTGATTCGTCTAGATGCCTTTGCTTATGCAGTGAAGAAATTGGATACCAATGATTTCTTTGTGGAACCAGATATTTGGAATTTATTGGACAGAGTTCGAGATATCGCTGCTGAGTATGGGACAGAGCTCTTACCTGAGATTCATGAACACTATTCGATTCAGTTTAAAATAGCGGACCATGATTACTATGTTTACGATTTTGCCCTTTCAATGGTGACTCTTTATACTCTTTACAGTTCCAGAACAGAGCGCTTGGCCAAGTGGTTGAAGATGAGCCCGATGAAGCAATTTACGACACTAGATACCCATGATGGAATTGGAGTGGTGGATGTCAAAGATATCCTGACCGATGAGGAAATTGACTATGCTTCAAATGAGCTCTATAAGGTTGGAGCGAATGTCAAACGGAAGTACTCTAGTGCCGAGTATAACAATTTAGATATCTACCAAATCAATTCAACCTACTATTCTGCGCTTGGAGATGATGATGTCAAGTATTTCCTAGCTCGTCTGATTCAAGCTTTTGCTCCAGGCATTCCTCAGGTTTACTATGTGGGTCTATTAGCAGGAAAAAATGACTTGAAATTGTTAGAAGAAACCAAAGAAGGTCGAAATATTAATCGTCATTACTATAGCAATGAGGAAATAGCAGAAGAAGTTCAACGTCCTGTGGTGAAGGCCCTTCTCAATCTATTTTCTTTCCGTAATCGGTCAGAGGCCTTTGATCTAGAAGGAACTATAGAGGTGGAAACACCAACAGCTCACAGCATTGTAATCAAACGTCAAAATAAAGACAAGTCCGTAACAGCAGTAGCAGAAATTGATTTACAAAGTCAGACCTATCAAGTAGTGGAAAACGGCAGAAAAATTCAGTTCTAGTGCTATATTAATGAAAGAGTTTTTTTGTTGTGAAAACGTGTTCATTGTTCCCAAATGACGGAAAAAATGGTAGAATATAAAGATAGTTTAGCATTTATCTTCTGGAGAAATCCAGAACAGAAAGGATCCGTTTTGAAATCAATTGGATTACTGGATAAGATAAGAGGGCTTTCGAAAAAAGATTTCTTTTTGTATTTGATGATCATAAGTATCTTTTTACCTTTTTATTTGTTCTTAGCCCTCTTTGCTTTATATTTGATAGGTTTACTTGTTACTGGGGAGATGAAGGGAATTATCAAAGGATTAGCCAAACATCCTGTACTTCTCTTTTTTATTGCCTACAGTAGTATCATTTCCATCGTCGCCAAGAACTGGCTTGGATTGGTTGCATCTTTACTGATGTTTCTCTTCCTCATTTTCTTTAGTTTCTACCAGAAACGTCTGACACATGCTTTCTTTCGACTGATACTGCAGACAATCTTGTTTGGTAGTGTGCTCTCTGCGGCTTTTGCTACTTTGGAGCATTTCCAAATTGTAAAGAAATTTAACTATGCCTTTCTTTCGCCCAATATGCAGGTATGGCATCAGAATCGGGCAGAAGTGACCTTTTTTAATCCTAATTACTATGGAATTATTTGTTGTTTCTGTATCATGATTGCCTTCTATCTCTTTACAACGACCAAGTTGAATTGGTTGAAGGTATTCTGTGTGATTGCAGGCTTTGTTAATCTCTTTGGATTGAACTTTACTCAAAATCGAACTGCCTTTCCTGCTATTATCGCTGGAGCCATCATTTATCTCTTTACAACCATTAAAAACTGGAAGGCCTTTTGGCTTAGTATCGGGGTCTTTGCGATTGGCTTGAGTTTCCTTTTTTCTAGTGATTTGGGAGTTCGGATGGGGACTTTAGATTCCTCTATGGAAGAACGCATTTCTATCTGGGATGCTGGGATGGCCTTGTTTAAGCAAAATCCTTTTTGGGGGGAGGGGCCATTGACCTATATGCACTCTTATCCTCGGATAAATGCTCCTTATCATGAACATGCTCACAGCCTTTATATTGATACGATTCTGAGTTACGGAATTGTGGGAACCATTTTATTAGCTTTGTCTTCTGTTGCTCCTGTTCGTTTGATGATGGATATGAGTCAGGAGTCGGGGAAACGTCCAATTATCGGTCTTTATCTATCTTTCCTTACAGTGGTTGCTGTGCATGGAATCTTTGACTTGGCCCTTTTCTGGATTCAGTCAGGTTTCATTTTCTTGTTAGTTATGTGCAGTATTCCATTGGAGCGTCGAACCTTGGTATCAGACATGACGGATTAAGTTTATAAGATTGAAATCTTCTACCTTGAGTAGGAGATTTTTTACTGAGAAAAATTAGTTCTAAATCGAAATAGTTGACAATTGGAATAATAAGTATTATAATGTTTTTTATTCGTATCGATATAGAAATAAATTGGAGGTTTCATGAAATATTGTCATTTGGTAGCCCATCATATTCGTTTGTTGAATGGGCGGCTTTTTCAAAAGTTACTGAGACAAGACCCTGACTCTCTTTATCGGAGTGAGCAGGGAAAGATTTTAGCGGTTTTATGGAATAGTAAGACGGGCTGTGCAACTGCGACAGATATTGCGCTTGCGACTGGGCTTGCTAATAATACGTTGACGACTATGATAAAAAAGTTAGAGGAGCAAAATCTTATAACTGTCAGTCCGTGTGGAGAAGATAAGCGTAAGAAGTATTTAGTTTTAACAGAGTTGGGCAAGTCCCAGAAAGAAGTTGGGCAACGTGTCAGTCAGAGATTGGATACTATCTGTTACAAAGGATTTTCAGAGGAAGAAATTCGTCAGTTTGAAGGTTTTCAAGAAAGAATTTTGGCTAATCTGAAAGAGAAGGAAAATGAGGTTTAGAGTGGGGTAAATTAGTTATTAAAAGGTTGGTAACTTGACCAACCGAGGAAAATTTTAAATTGAGGACAAAGAATGATTGAATACAAAAATGTAGCGCTACGCTATACAGAAAAAGATGTTTTGAGAGATGTCAATTTACAGATTGAGAATGGGGAGTTCATGGTTTTAGTTGGGCCTTCTGGGTCTGGTAAGACGACCATGATCAAGATGATTAACCGTCTTTTGGAACCAACTGATGGAAATATATACATGGATGGTAAGCGCATCAAAGACTATGATGAGCGTGAGCTTCGTCTTTCTACTGGTTATGTTTTACAGGCCATTGCTCTGTTTCCCAATCTAACGGTTGCGGAAAATATTGCCCTCATTCCGGAGATGAAGGGCTGGACTAAGGAAGACATTGCGAAGAAAACAGAAGAGCTTTTGGCTAAAGTTGGTTTACCAGTGGCTGAGTATGGGCATCGACTTCCGAGTGAATTATCTGGTGGAGAACAGCAACGGGTTGGTATTGTCCGTGCTATGATTGGTCAGCCTAAGATTCTCCTCATGGATGAGCCCTTTTCAGCCTTGGATGCTATTTCTAGAAAACAGCTACAGGTTTTGACGAAAGAATTGCATAAAGAGTTTGGAATGACAACGATTTTTGTGACCCATGATACGGATGAAGCTTTGAAATTGGCGGACCGTATTGCTGTCTTGCAGGATGGAGAGATTCGTCAGGTGGCGAATCCTGAGACGATATTAAAGGCTCCTGCAACAGACTTTGTAGCAGACTTGTTTGGAGGTAGTGTTCATGACTAATTTGATATCAACTTTTCAGGATCGTTTTGGTGATTGGGTAACAGCTCTATCTCAACATTTGCAGTTGTCACTTTTGACCTTATTACTAGCTATTTTTATTGCTATTCCCTTGGCTGTTTATCTTCGATATCATGAGAAGTTGGCGGACTGGGTCTTGCAGATTGCAGGGATTTTCCAGACCATCCCGTCTCTAGCCTTGTTGGGGCTCTTTATCCCTTTGATGGGAATTGGGACCTTGCCTGCTTTGACGGCTCTAGTGATCTATGCGATTTTCCCAATTTTGCAAAATACCATCACTGGGCTAAAGGGAATTGATCCAAGTCTACAAGAGGCTGGGATTGCCTTTGGGATGACCAGGTGGGAGCGTCTCAAGAAGTTTGAAATTCCACTTGCCATGCCTGTCATTATGTCTGGGATTCGGACGGCAGCGGTCTTGATTATCGGTACGGCAACCTTGGCTGCCTTGATTGGTGCAGGGGGACTGGGTTCCTTTATCCTTTTGGGAATTGACCGCAATAATACTAGTCTGATTTTGATTGGGGCCCTTTCTTCTGCAGTGCTGGCCATTGCCTTTAACTTCCTACTAAAAGTGATGGAAAAAGCAAAATTGAGAACGATTTTCTCTGGTTTTGCCTTGGTGACTATATTGCTCGGTCTGTCTTATAGTCCAGCCCTCTTAGCTCAAAAAGAGAAAGAAAACTTGGTGATTGCTGGAAAATTGGGACCAGAACCCGAAATTTTGGCCAATATGTATAAATTGCTGATTGAAGAAAATACCAGTATGACTGCGACTGTTAAGCCGAATTTTGGGAAAACAAGCTTCCTCTATGAAGCTCTGAAAAAAGGGGATATTGATATCTATCCTGAATTTACCGGTACGGTGACTGAAAGTTTGCTTCAGCCATCACCCAAGGTAGGTCATGATCCGGATCAGGTTTATCAGGTGGCGCGTGATGGCATTGCCAAACAAGATCATCTTGCCTATCTCAAACCCATGTCTTATCAAAATACCTACGCTGTAGCTGTTCCGAAAAAGATTGCTCAAGAATATGGCTTGAAGACCATTTCGGACTTGAAAAAAGTGGAAGGGCAGCTGAAGGCAGGCTTTACACTCGAATTTAATGACCGTGAAGATGGAAATAAGGGCTTGCAATCAATGTATGGTCTCAATCTCAACGTAGCGACCATGGAGCCAGCTCTTCGCTATCAGGCAATTCAGTCAGGCGATATTCAAATCACAGATGCCTATTCGACAGATGCAGAATTGGCGCGTTATGATTTGCAGGTCTTGGAAGATGACAAGCAACTCTTCCCACCTTATCAAGGAGCGCCACTCATGAAAGAAGCTCTTCTCAAGAAACATCCTGAGTTGGAGACAGTTCTCAATAAATTGGCTGGTAAAATTACTGAAAGCCAGATGAGCCAGCTCAACTACCAAGTCGGCGTTGAAGGCAAGTCAGCAGAACAAGTAGCCAAGGAGTTTTTACAAGAACAAGGTTTGTTGAAGAAATAGCTTGAGAATAGCAAACTCAACTTTGGCTAAACGACCATATAGAAAAATGCTCAGACAATCTTGTCTGGGCTTTTTTGATATTAGAGTTACTAAATGTCATTTAAAATGGAAAATAATACTCAATGAAAATCAAAGAGCAAACTAGGAAGCTAGCCGCAGGTTGCTCAAAGCACAGCTTTGAGGTTGTAGATAGAACTGACGAAGTCAGTAACATATATACGGTAAGGCGACGCTGACGTAGTTTGAATTTGATTTTCGAAGAGTATAAGAGGAAATTTTCGGGATTTTCTAGATTTTTACTGTAAATACACTTGACTATTCACAAAATAGGTGTATAATGTGTTGTGAACTACTTAACAAATCAGGATTTCCAGCTCATGTCGACTAAGGATGGAAATCTTGTGTATAGACAGTTCAGTAGATATATAATAGAGCGTTGCGTCCGAAAGTCTATCCAGACACGGCTCTTTAAAAACAAAAGGAGAAGATTATGAAAACAGAACCGATTCATCGTACCAGTATGTGGAAATTTAAGTTAAGTGCTGCCACCATGACTTTGATTCCCGCTGCCGTGGGGATTAACTATGTTGCCAAAGCCTTGGCGGAGGGGTTAAAGTTGCCCGTTTGGCTGGGGTCTTTGGGAACCTTTCTTACCAGCATGTTGGCTGGGCCGGTTGCCGGTGCCATTAGTGGTTTCATCAACAACGTGATCTATGGGCTGACCTTATCGCCAATTTCAACCGTGTATGCGATTACCAGCATCGGAATTGGGATTGCTGTCGGAGTTTTGCACGCCAATGGGTGGTTCTCGTCAGCGCGACGAGTATTTGTTTCTGCTATTATTATTGCCATCGTTTCAGCTGTCATTTCAACGCCACTCAACGTCATCTTTTGGGGTGGTCAGACCGGTATCGCTTGGGGTGACTCATTGTTTGCGGTAATGGTCGCCAATCATGCACCAGTGTGGCTGGCCTCATTTATCGATGAGTTTGTCTTGGATATTTTGGATAAAGTCTGCGTGGCCTACCTGGCATTCTTCATCTATCGTCAGCTGCCGAAGCGGATGGTGCACTTCTTTAGCGATGATAAATGATGACTGATAAAACATTGATTTCTGGAGCGCCACGGGTCAAGCTCAAATGGTACCAGGTGATCGATCCGATTACTAAGCTCTTGTTCATCTTGGACATGACGTTGTTGAGCTTTGCCAGTATGAATTTATTGCTTCAGGCCGGATTAATTCTTGTCGCAACACTGCTATTGTTATTTTCCAAATTGAGTTCTACCACCTTTAAGGCGCTGGGATTCAGCCTGTTTCTGATTTGCACCATGCTGATCATCCAAGGGTTATTTTACAGTCGGAATCAAACTGTGCTGTTTTCTGTGCTTGGGGTGTCGTTCTACAAAGAGGGCCTGATTTACGCCACCACTCTGGGTTGTCGAGTATTGGTGATTATTTTGACCAGTGGCTTTTTTATGGTGACCACGAGTATTTCAGAAAACGCGGCCTATTTGGAACTGTCCGGATTGTCTTATAAAACCGTCTACGTTCTGATGTCGGTGTGTTATATTTTGCCGGAAATGATGCGCAATATGCGGAAAATCCAGCAGGCACAAAAAGTTCGCGGAACCAATCCGCAAAAAACGTTGATTCAGAAATTAAAGTCAGTCCTGCCGGTTCTAATTCCATTGGTGATTAAGACCTTGGATCAATCGATGACGCGGTCGATTTCTCTCCAACTGAGAGGTTTTGATAATCTCAACCGGACTGTCAGAACCTCCCAGCGCGTGTATCGCCTGTCGCGGACGCTGCACATTGGTCTGACTGGATTGGCAATTTTATTGATTGGGTGGAAGATATGGACGAAGATAAACGGATTGTAATTGAAAATTTGACCACCCGTTATCCGGGTACTGAGCAACCACAACTGCGTCAGATTAACGCGGAGGTTCATACCGGCCAGGTGGTTGGGATTATCGGGAATAGCCACTCCGGCAAATCGACTTTGTGCCGTGTGCTGGCAGGGGTCATTCCCAAAATTGTGTCTGCTGAGATTGAGGGCGATTGGCACATGTTTGGCCAGCGAGTGTCTGACAATTGGCCCGTTTATAATGCCATGAATGGAGTTGTACTGCAAAATCCAGCTGGCCAACTAAGCGGGTTGGCAGACACGGTTGCCGATGAAATCGCCTTTGACTTGATTAATCAGGGAATGGCTGAAGGACTGATTCAAAAACGGGTTGAAGAAGTTGCCACGCAAATGGGGCTGATTGAACAGCTGAATTTGCGTCCCGAGAGCCTTTCCGGTGGTCAGATCCAGCGGTTGGCAATTGCCACGGCGATTGTGGCTAATCCGGCTGTTTTGATTATGGATGATCCGACCAGTGAGATGGATCCCCTTGGCCGCCGGCAATTTTTCCAATGGCTGGCCCAAGTCAAAGAGACGACTGTCTTCATTGTCACCAGTGAAATTGACGATTTGTGCGAAGTCGCCGACGTTGTGTGGGTGCTGCACGAGGGTCAAATGGTAGCCCAGGGCAGGCCGGGTGAGGTGTTTAATCATTTGGCAGCTGACTGGCAGATTCCAGCCCCGACAATCCAGCAACTTGCTCAAAAAATGGATTGGCACTTGGCTGATGGCCGGTATCCAGTGAATTACGCTGATCTGAAGGAGGTTCGTTATGTCCACAATTGAACTGAGCCACCTGACGTTCACTTATCCGGAACGGTCCTTTAGCTTGGATGTTGAAGACAAACACTTCGCCGATCCGATGGTGGCGATTGTCGGCCAAAATGGTGCCGGCAAATCAACGCTCTTCAAATTGTTGACGGGTTTGCTGACACCACAAACCGGTGTGATTAAGATCGATGGAGAAAATTTTAATGATCTTAAACCAGTCGAAAAGTTACTGAAGGTTGGGATTACTTTTCAGAATCCTGACGATCAGCTTTTCAACCCGACCGTTCAACGAGAGGTGGAGTGGAATGTCGCGCAGGTCATAGATGACCACGACACGATTACGAGGCGGGCTTTAGCGGCTCTAAAAAGAGTTGGCTTGGATGATAAAACAGCTGAAAGTCCATATGACCTGTCATTGTCGGAACGCAAGCTGTTGAGCGTTGCCACAGTTTTGGCAGTGGATCCGGCGATTTATTTATTTGATGAGCCGATGATGTCGCTTGATTGGGAAAGCCGGCGCAAGTTGACCGCAATTTTCCATCAGTTGGCTGATTCGGGCCACCAAGTTGTGACCATCACCCATGACATGGATTGGGTCGCCGCCGAGTTTGAATCGGTGTATGTTATGGAACACGGGAAGTTTGGCTTCGCCGGCAGTCCACGGGAATTGTTCAGCAATCACGAACTTGTCCAGCGAGTGGGATTACTACCACCGCGGATTATGGACATAGCGGAGTCGCTGGGTGATTCACAGACATATTTATCGGTTAATGATTATTGCCAGAAAAATCGAGATGTATAGAAAAAGTCACCTCTGCGGGTTTTCCAGGTTGAAGGATTAACTTCAGCTTCTGGCAAGAACTCACATGGGTGACTTTTGTGTTTAATAACGTTTCATGATCATCGGGTGCTTCCTCAGATCACTCGGTTTGATTTTACTTTGTTTCATGGTCATAATCATATACCATTTCTTTTGGATTTTTTGTTTGACTAATACAAAATAGGTCTTCATAGGTCTTCGCATTTTTAGCGCCCATTAGGATCATCAGTATAATTTTCTGAATTAGGAGACTGTCCCATCACTATTCGAACTTCGTCTCCCAACTTACGCTGTTCCCATTCATCCGTGAATCCTTTAAATCGCAATTCTGGAACTTTCTTTTTAACTGAATCATCTATTTTCGCCATAGTCCCCACCATTTTATTGGTTTTTCTTGTTCTTCTATCCTTTTTTGATCTTTGATTTGTTCCTGTAAATTTTCCAACTTCTCTTTAAGAGCGTTCACTTCATCTTTATATTGATTGTCTAAGTGTTTGAATTCTGTTTCCTGTGAGGGCATTTTGAGGGCTTTTAAGTTATCATTTTCCGCCTTGTATTCTTCTAGCAACTTTTTATCTTGCAAGGCTAATCGTTGTTACTGGTCTAACAAATTAGTTAGTTTTTCTATTTGTTGGTCTTTGCTACTTATTTGTTGGTCTTTGGTATTTGATTTGCTACTACTTTCTACTTTACCTAAAATTATTTTTTCTGCTTTAGAATTTATTAGATTAGACCCATTGGAACTTTTAAGCTGTAATTCTTTTGGTAACCTTTGGTAGTGATATTGAATATTTTGTTTTGTAACACTCAACTCATCCGCCAGCTCTTTGATCGTTTTTAAGTCTTCACTCATGGTTTAAGTCCTGCCTTTTAACCGTTGGTAGATATTGTTCAATGACTTTTTTGAGGTAGCGTGCGATATTATGCTTAGAATATTCTTCACGTCTGCTGGCAACATAAGACAAGTGGTCTTTAACACTATTTAGCCCTCTTAATTCTTTCAGTTCGTCATAGAGGGGGTAAACATGGACTTGCAATTCTGCCATGATTTTTGTATCTTGCATTTCAAACGGACTTAGCAACATATTTTCTAGCAATAGCGTGGTGTACTTGCTTTTCATTGCTTCAATAGCTAGCTTATCTTCGGTTTCTGCTTTGCGTGCTTTATCTTCTTGATAGGCGGTATCTTCTAACTTATAGCTGTTATCGTCTGCTCGACGTTTCTTTCGTAACCAGATATCCAATGTTAAACCGTCCGCATCAATCGCTCGATAGAGATAATGCCAACGCCCCTTAATTTTGATATAGGTTTCATCCATTTTCCACGAATAGAAGGACTGTTTATTTTTCTTTTTCCAGAGATGATAGAGGATTTTACTGTATTCTTGAACCCACCGATAAATCGTAGTGTGACAAACATTTATTCCACGGTCATAAAGCAATTCCTGAACTTCACGATAGCTCAGATTGTAACGTAGGTAATAACCAACAGCGACAATGATGACGTCTTGTTGGAATTGTTTGCCTTTAAAATGATTCATCTCTCAAGCCTTACTAACCTTTTTTCTGCTCTTTGAGAAGCTGAAGGTCGTGCTAGTAACTACCTATTTGGTTTGATTAATTCCATCATTTATCTGGTGCTTGCCCTTCAAAAAGGCTTCTATGGTGAGGTTTTAACAACTCTCTATTTTACAATTATGCAGCCAATTGGACTTCTAGTGTGGATCTACCAAGCACAGTTCAAGAAAGAAAAGTAGGAGTTTGTCGCGCGTAAACTGGACGGCAAGGGTTGGACCAAGTATCTTTCCGTTAGTGTTCTTTGGTGGTTGGCCTTTGGATTCATTTATCAGTCTATCGGAGCCAATCGTCCTTATCGCGATTCCATCACCGATGCGACCAATGGGGTTGGGCAAATCCTCATGACAGCTGTTTACCGTGAACAATGGATATTCTGGGCTTCTACCAATGTCTTTTCAATCTATCTCTGGTGGGGAGAAAGCCTGCAAATCCAAGGGAAATACCTAATTTATCTCATCAATAGTCTAGTTGGGTGGTATCAGTGGAGCAAGGCAGCAAAAAGCGCTTAAAAAAGTAAAAAAAGGATCAGATGATCCTTTTTTTGTGTTAGAGCAAAATGAATAATACCGTAATGATAATAGCGGTCGTTATACGAACGATGTGGTGCGAGATATGTTGTTTTTCTTTCTGTTGGCCGTTCCAGTAGGCACCATAGCAGACGATACTCGAGCCCACAATCCATAGAAGAATGGTTGCAAGTGGGACGAAGTAAAAGATAGCTAGAGCCAAAGAGGTGAGACAACTGCCGACCAAGATACACTTGTTTCCCAAACTGTAGTTCTTTTGTTTCATGGCTGAAAAGGCAGCAGCAAGGTGAAGCAATGAGAAGGCGAGAGCTAGTACAATTGTTAGTATTCCTAGAATCATCGAAGTTAACATAGTTGGTTCCTTTCTGAGTTTCAGGCTTAGTTATCAAGTGGAGTTGTAGAGGTCATCTCCATTACATCAAGGTAAAATCTCACCACTTGCTCTTCGGTATAAGATTTTCCTTTTTTTAGCCACCAAGTTAGGGTCTCGATAAAGTTCGTCACAACAAAATGCTGGAGGTAGGAGGCCGGAATGTTTGGATAGGCCTCTTGCAAGTCATCCGCCACCATGGGATAAACGTGGTGTTCGAGTTCCTTGTGTAGTTGGCGGAGGAAGTAGTCGTTTTTAGAAAAAAGGAGACTGGTGACATGGTCCTGGTTTTTCTGAAAATGTAAAAAGATATGTGCGAGGTAGTCCTCGGTAGTAAAGTGTTCTTCCCTTTCAAAGAGATGATGAAAGAGGTAGCGACAGAGCTCATCTAAAAGGAGTTCCTTACTTTCATAGTGACAGTAAAAAGTAGAACGTCCAACATCTGCTAGGTCAATGATATCCTGGACAGTAGTGGCATCATAGCCCTTGTCGTTCAAAAGTTGTAAAAAAGCTTGATAGATAGCTTTTTTCGTCTTACTAACCCGACGGTCTCTTTTTGGCATATAGACACTTGAGACAAACTGTTCAGAACTGAACATAGTTTACAGTTTGCTTCTATCCTTTCTTTGAATTTTATTAGATAATACAAATGAAAGAAGTATGTATATACCCATTATACCAAAGGAGGGAGAGAAATGAGTTCTAAAACATCTATCTGGTTAGCTTTTTTCTTAAATTTAAGCTATGCGATTGTTGAGTTTATAGCAGGAGGAATCTTTGGTTCGAGTGCAGTTCTTGCTGATTCTGTTCACGACCTGGGAGATGCTATGGCCATTGGCATCTCAGCCCTTTTAGAAACGATTTCCAATCGTGAAGAAGATAGACAGTACACCTTGGGTTACAAACGCTTTAGTCTTTTAGGGGCCATGCTAACGGCTGTGATTCTTATGATAGGGTCTGTCCTAGTGATCTTGGAAAATGTCACAAAGATCGTTCACCCTCAACCCGTTAATGAAAATGGTATCCTATGGCTGGGAATCATTGCAGTGGCTATTAATGTGCTAGCTAGTCTGGTAGTTCGTAAAGGAAAGACAAAGAACGAGTCAATTCTTAGCTTGCATTTTTTGGAAGACACCCTTGGTTGGCTGGCTGTCATCCTAATGGCGATTATCCTCCGATTTACAGATTGGTATATCCTCGATCCGCTTTTATCGCTGGTTATTTCTATCTTTATTCTGTCGAAAGCCATTCCTCGCTTTTGGAGCGCACTGAAGATTTTCCTAGATGCTGTGCCAGAAGGGGTCGAGACAAGTGATCTGGAGAAGGATATAGAGGCTCTGACCAATGTCAACAGTGTTAACCAACTTAGCATTTGGTCCATGGACGGTCTAGAGAACAATGCTATTGTCCACATCTGTATCGAGGACTGGGAACAGATGATGGAAACCAAAGAAGTGGTGCGTCAATGTTTAGAAGAAAGAGGCGTGCAGAATATCACTATTGAAGTAGATAGCAGTCAAAGCAATCATGCGCAACATAGGCGGAGGGTGTCCAGATAACAAATACTTATCTGGACACTATCATTAAGGCATAAAGAACCGATCGCATAAGAAATCGGTTCTTTATTTCTTACCCAATTTCTGTGTTTTGTCTAAGGGGCGCTATAACCTCATTAACTCTAGCTCACGCTGTTGAAGGGTAATGAGCTGGTCCA
>NZ_KV818063.1:0-212 GCF_001814835.1 Streptococcus sp. HMSC072D07 | reverse complement strand
GCCTATCCTCTTTTGATAAACAAAAAAACTCCAATTACAAACGAGAATTAGAGTTTAGCTTACAAGATTAGACAGTTCTTTTCGACATACGAAAAAAACCTTTTCACATTTCCCTTCGCCAGTATTAACTGTATCAGGTTCAATGGGTATCATCTCAGCCTAAAGCACCCCAAATGTCTTTATTATTTAATTACTGGACCAGTATAACAGAA
>NZ_KV818062.1:0-474 GCF_001814835.1 Streptococcus sp. HMSC072D07 | reverse complement strand
CTGAAATGGAAAAAGCAGTTCAGAAAAAGTTGGCTGAATTGAAACAACTGACAATTCCATGGGAGCCAAGTGCAGATAAAATCATGACAGGTGATGGTAAGGAAGACTACACCTACGCTTATAAAATCAGACACGAGACAGATGGGGAACTTTATAAATTTATCAAATCTAAGTTTAAATCCTACTTTGTCTTATCTACAAACTGTGTGCTCTTGGCTGATACCATAGTCGGTCAGGCTGGCACCGATATCCTCTCACCCAAAGGATTTATCGCTCCAGGAACTTACCAAGCCTACCTTGATCGAGAGTTTGAAAAACCAAATAGTATAGTCGTATCTAAACATGTTTATTAAGGAGAATTTATGAACTTAGTTAAAAAATATACCCCGTTAATCCTTTTTATAGGGCTGGTTGCTCTTGTAATTCTGAATGCATCGAGCTTTATATCAGGAGCAATCTCTCTCTTTGATGTAA
>NZ_KV818061.1:0-240 GCF_001814835.1 Streptococcus sp. HMSC072D07 | reverse complement strand
AGCCTATGACTTGATGACTAAGAAGAAAGGTGGGCTATTTTTCTTGACCAACGAGACAGATATCAAGCTTCTCTCTGATATATACAGTCTCTTAATCCCTAAGGACAGAGATTTGTTTGATAATCTAACAGTTTATGGAGAGGTGACCAAGGACGGGAAAGACCATGTGGTTCATTCCTATGAAGAGTTTATCAATGTCTTGAAACCAAAGGAGGAGTTGAAAAATGGTAGTTAAGCGAA
>NZ_KV818060.1:0-201 GCF_001814835.1 Streptococcus sp. HMSC072D07 | reverse complement strand
GCATCAATCAGCGAGCGAATGTCATCTGGTATTTCATTAGAAGATGCGTTGATACTCGCTTTTATACTCTTTATTCTCTCAGGATCAATTCGTTTCATTTATATTCCCTTCTGATCGTTGCTTTTGAACCCAGGCTTGATAATCTGCATAAGTTGTGAGTGGGGTATCAGAAATCTGACCCTTAGTATCTATACCATAAAT
>NZ_KV818059.1:0-296 GCF_001814835.1 Streptococcus sp. HMSC072D07 | reverse complement strand
GTAAAGGTGACGGTGCCATCTGGTGAGATTACATAAGTTCCTTCACCTGGAACGACTTTTTCAGTTGTTCCATCTTCAAAGGTTGGCGGAACTGTCAGATCGACATCACCTGTAAAGTTTGGTTTACCAGTCTGAGTTTGACCTTTAAGACCTTCTGATGTCGCATCACTCACTTGTGTTTGTCCAAGGACAGTTGGTGTGTAGCGAGCAGTAACTACATTTCCATACACATCCAAACGTTTCACAACCAATCCTTTAGCTGTACCAACAAAGTCTGGTTCTGGAGTAAAGGTAAT
>NZ_KV818058.1:0-325 GCF_001814835.1 Streptococcus sp. HMSC072D07 | reverse complement strand
TCTTTTCCGCCTTGGATATATCGTTCTCTACGCTCCGCTCGTGACTCAGGAGCTTTCGTATACATATTCTGACCGATGGACTGAGCCATACTAGCATCTGCGCTTCGAAAGGCTTCACCAACCGCCCCAAGGTACTCATCTAAGGAACTAATCGTCTCCACCATTTCCTTAGAGAGTTTCTTAATACCATCTGTCGCAGCTTCTATCTTTTCCGTCGCACTTGAAGAAATGAGGTCCGAAACGTTATGTTCTAACTCACCACTCATATCTTTAAATGCACCATTCACTCGGCTGAGATTATCCGGATTAATTTTCTTATTACTCA
>NZ_KV818057.1:0-442 GCF_001814835.1 Streptococcus sp. HMSC072D07 | reverse complement strand
AAAGTAAAACCACACAAGGTTATCGGTGCTATGAAGGTCTTCTCAGACCCACGCTTTAACATCGACGTTTTGAAAGTGGAAGTTCCAGTCAACGTCAAATACGTTGAAGGCTTTGGCGATGGTGAAATCGTGCATACTCGTGAAGAAGCGGCAGCTTTCTTCAAAGCGCAAGACGAAGCAACAAATCTTCCTTACATCTACTTAAGTGCAGGTGTATCAGCCAAACTCTTCCAAGAAACACTTGTCTTTGCCCACGAATCAGGTGCAAACTTCAACGGAGTTCTTTGCGGCCGTGCAACATGGGCTGGATCAGTTGAAGCCTACATCAAAGACGGTGAAGCAGCAGCTCGCGAATGGCTTCGCACAACTGGATTTGAGAACATTGACGAACTCAACAAGGTTCTTCAAACAACAGCGACTTCATGGACTGAACGTGTATAAG
>NZ_KV818056.1:384-1260 GCF_001814835.1 Streptococcus sp. HMSC072D07 | reverse complement strand
GAGATTATCCGGATTAATTTTCTTATTACTCACTCTTTATCACTCCCGTCTGGTCTATAATAGTCTATATTTCTAAGGGCAGGATGTTGCTCCAACCAGGCATTCGCCTCTTGGCTGTTACGAATCTGAACATCTGAGACTTCCCCATCATCATTCAGTCCATAAACGGTTAGAATTTCTTCTCCTTTAGGGGCAAACCAATGCAGAAGGGTATCAAACCACTCATCCGGTGTGACCTTATCTGGACGGATATAAAGCGACCAATTCTGATTGATGAGTTTATCTTCGATGTCCGGATAAAGGCTGTAGAGGTTGATATTAGAATCTGGGGTACTTCCTTCATGCTTATCTGCAAGTATCTTATTCGAAGGATCATAATAACCCTTAGAGTCTATAACCTTATCGTAGTTTGTTGTTCTTGCGGTAGCGCTTATATCAGAGCTCCTTCCAAACTTTGTATCTTTTGGAAGTTCCACCACTTCTTCCGTCTTCAAATTGAGATAGACTGTTCTGATTACCCAATTTTCTTCATCCGTTAAATCTCTAATTTCTAACCCAAAGTAATGAGTGTCCCCAACGTAATAGGAGTCAATCAGTCTTGCAGGAACGCTTTTCTGATTGTAGCTTCGCACTGCCTGAAAAAGGTCAATCTTTCGCTCTGGCAAGCCCTCCTCGTCTAAATTATACAAAATCAAGTTCCAATACTCTCCCTCCATCTGAAGATGAGGGATTTCATGTATCTTTCCTTCTTCCTCTACTATAAAAGTCTTGTACTCATCTGTGATCGCATATGTTTTACTGACAAAGAAACTCCCTTTATTGCCAGACGCAAGGACATATTGGTTCTTATCTCCAAATAGTTGAAAATTTGATTTT
>NZ_KV818056.1:0-284 GCF_001814835.1 Streptococcus sp. HMSC072D07 | reverse complement strand
TTTTGGGGTTGACTGGGCTTCAAGAAAAGTAAAAAACAAGCTCCTGTTATGACTAATAGGCTTAAAACTCCCAGAATAGTTAGTATTTTTTTCCTATATTGTTTCATTGATTTCCTCCTGAATATGTGTTGTTTGTATCTGAAGAATAAAAATTATAAACTCTTAGCCCATTATACCATATGCGTGACACCGTGAGAAGATGAGAAAACCAAAAGAAACTCACCTGAATTAAATTCAGGTGAGTTCAGATAGTTATGGAAAATCATTATATTGACTCTCTGCGA
>NZ_KV818055.1:0-237 GCF_001814835.1 Streptococcus sp. HMSC072D07 | reverse complement strand
TCCAGACCCTAACATCAATCTCTATAGTCTTTATCCAGACCTAGAAGATAAACTCATCAATCAGAATTGGTCGCTTTATATCCGTCCAGATAAGGTCACACCGGATGAGTGGTTTGATACCCTTCTGCATTGGTTTGCCCCTAAAGGAGAAGAAATTCTAACCGTTTATGGACTGAATGATGATGGGGAAGTCTCAGATGTTCAGATTCGTAACAGCCAAGAGGCGAATGCCTGGTT
>NZ_KV818054.1:0-298 GCF_001814835.1 Streptococcus sp. HMSC072D07 | reverse complement strand
AAATTCCGAGCTGTCTAGCAATTTCCCAAGTTTAGTGAGGACAGTTGAAAGGACTGTTCCCAGCTGACTAATAGTCTGAGATAGGGTTGGCAGTATCAAAACCAAAAGACCAATCACGATCAAGATAAGAGCTAGGAAAACAAGAACCATGGCAATAGGACGACACAACTCTGCCTTTACCTTCATTTTAACTAGGAACTGTTCAATTTTTTTCATAGGAACATTAAGCACAAAAGCAATAACAGCACCATAAATCAAGGTTGATGTTACATCAAAGAGAGAGATTGCTCCTGATATA